>JAISCO010000086.1 GCA_031265535.1 Spirochaetaceae bacterium
TACATCCCGAAAAGAGGATGGCAAGCGAAAAAAGAAGCGTCAGACAGAGGCAAGCGTATCTGCGCGCCGGCGCCGCTAATCCTCTAAAAACGCGGGGGGGGGGGGGGTAAAATGATTTGTTTTTCAAGTTTTTCATATAAAGCTCCTTAGTAAGAAAAATTACTTAGCAATTACAATATTGCGCTTTTGAAAAAAAATGTCAAGTGTCCGCATTGCCTAAATTAATCTAGCCGAAAAGAGGTAAAAAGGAAAAAGGAAAAGGGAAAAAGGAGCAATGAACAATTAGCAGTGAGGAATGAGGAATGAAGAATGAAGAATGAGGAATGAAGTCGAATAAGTTTTTAAGAGACCCCCTCTTTACTCTTTCCTTCTTCGACTTTGAAGAAAAAATATTCTTCTTCCGGTCTCCAGTCCGCTACCCACAGTTTGAAAGATGTCAAGACAATAAGCGAGTCAGTCCAGATATTCGATGACCTTGTACCCATAAACTACAACACCTTTGCTATTACAAATGTTGAGTAAGAAAAAGGCCGGCCTTGTTGCTTGAGTTTGGCAAATATCATTGCTCGTGAGTATATCTCGTGCGTCATCATCATCGGCTTCGTCCATGAGGCCGTCGTATACAGCCGTGTCAAAAGCTCTCCTGATGTCAACCGCATTGAGCGCCTGTGAGCAGCCGTTCAAGGGAAGCATACGCATACGAGTCTTGTTCGGGCCTATCGTAACCAGGGCTCCCTGTTCAATTTCGGCGGCGAATTGCCGCAGGATGGATACGATCGGTGTGGCGGTACTGTCTGGAAACAAATCGTCTATGCGAATTTGTATAACGCTGGGCCTGCCGGCACGAGTAACGGCAAGCAGAAAACCAAAGTCAAGATCATGGGTAAAAACAGCAAAACCGTGATTTGCGGCATAGTCCATTATTTCACCGTCCGGGGCATCCGTTGCGCCAATGGCTGACCAGTGAACCGCTTCAATATGGCTGGGTAAGAAAAAATCAACACAAATCAGGGAAAGATTCATGTCGATAAGTAATTTCATGCAGGGGTCAGCGCGATTTCCCGTTCGCTTACTCGCCATGCGGCATAACGAAGGGCTTGCAGAATGTCTTCCCGCTCAAGATAGGGATAGTATACAAGCATTTCGTCAATGGTATGGCCCGCGCCGATTTGGGAAACTATCATGCTTACCGTTACCCGCATACCCCGGATACAGGGCTTGCCACACATAACGGCGGGGTTTTGGGTTATCCGGTCAAAGAGTTCATCAAACATAAGAGAACTATAGCGTGAAAACAAACAAAAAGCAAGGGATCGCCAACGGGCTTCAGCAATTTTACTTTTAAAAAATTTATGGTAAAAAGGAAGAGGGAAAGAAGGAAGAGGGAAAAAGGAAAAGGGAAAAGGGAACAAGGAACAATTAGCAATGAGCAATTAGCAGTGAGGAATGAGGAGTAAACAAGGAAAAAGGAAGAATTAACAATGAACAATTAGCAATGAGGAATGGAAGAGGCGGTACAAGCGGTTAAGGCGTAATTTGCGAAGTGTAACGAAGCAAATTGGAGTGGAAAGCACTGTTTTTATGGAGCAAAAATGCGCCCAAAAACGAAAAAGCAAAGACCAAAGCAAAGACCGCCTGCCAGCCGCGTATGCAAGCGCTGTTTTCGGGATGCTAACGCGGAGCGTATGAAAACCCGCTGGCGGGCTTCCGGGATGCCGGCGCGGAGCGCATGAGAACCCGCTGGCGGGCTTCCGGGATGCCGGCGCGGAGCGCATGAGAACCCGCTGGCGGGCGCGGAGCGCATGTGCCTCCATGGCAAATGGGGGGGTTGACCTTTTTGGGGGGGGTATGTCAGAATATTTTTCTATGAAAACTATTTTTGTGAAACCGGCGGACGCTGTGCGGAAGTGGTTCGTTATTGATGCCGAGGGGAAGCCCCTGGGGCGGCTGGCGGCCAAGACGGCTGCTATAGTCCGCGGAAAAGAAAAGGCGGTGTTTGCGCCCCATCATGAGCTGGGCGATTATGTTGTGCTTATAAACGCGGATAAAGTTACGGTAAGCGGACGGAAATACGAAGAAAAGTTGTATCACCATCACACAGGTTTTCCGGGTGGTCTTAAAACCCAGACGTATAAACAGCTTTCTAAACGACATCCCGCCGCGCCGCTGGAAGCCGCCATTCGCGGAATGCTTCCTAAGGGCCCATTGGGCAGAAAGATATTCAATAATGTGAAAATATACGCGGGCAGTGAGCATCCGCACGCCGCGCAGAATCCTGAAAAAATTGATTTTTAACGGATGCATAGACGGCTTTTTGTCTAAAGAGGTATGTTGTGATTAGAAATCTTGGTATTGGAACCGGCAGGCGAAAAACATCTGTTGCCCGCGTTTATGTGCGCGACGGCAGTGGAAATATCACCATAAACGGCAGAGTTTTGAATGAATATTTTCCGCGGGGCGAACACGTTAATATCGTGCGTTCCCCTCTGATGGTAACCGCCGGCGAAAGTAAATTTGATGTGCTTATCAATGTGTATGGCGGCGGTATAAACGGTCAGGCCGGCGCTTGCCGCCATGGACTTGCGCGCGCATTATGTCAGGTTGACGAGAATAATTACTCAAGTTTGCGGAGTAACGGCTTCCTAACACGCGACAGCCGTATGGTTGAACGTAAAAAGTACGGTCAAGCCGGCGCCCGCAGACGCTTTCAATTCTCTAAACGCTAGCAGCCTGCTGCGCTTGTGGGTTTTGCTGTTCACCTGCGGTGAATTTGCCACAAAAACTACAGCCGGCTGCTTGGGTGGAATATTCAAGTTTTGCCGGGGACAATGTTTTCGCGCTTAACTGGTTCTGAAATCGACGCGTTTTTAAAACTTTTGGAGTAACAGACTGCTCTATGATTTGGGGGCGGCGCCTATACAATGAAGCTGGGCGGCAGATCTGATAGCAAACATCCTAAGCCGGATATATTGCAGTACGCTTTGCATCTCATATCCCGTGCCGAACAATTCAGCGCGGGACTTTTGTTAAAACTTCAAAAAAAAGGCTATAGCAGAGCCGATGCTGAGGCAGTCATTGGTGAATTGAGCGTAACCGGAATGTTGGATGACGCGCGTTATGCGCGCCTCTGGCTGGGTTTGCGGATAAAACACCGATCGGCGTCTCCCCGTGAGTTATTATCCGCCATTTGCGGTAAAGGGCTAAAACGCGACATCGCGTCTGCGGCGTTAAAAGAGGCGTTAGACGAGTGCGGGGATACTGCCGGAAGCCATGAACTTGCGTTGCTGCGCCGTTTTATCGCAAAGAACGGGCTTGGCGAATTAACCGCTGCCAATTTGCGAAAAAGACTGCGTTTTGAAGGTTTTAGCCCTGAAGTTTTGGATTGTTTAGCTGATGAGTAACTTTGTTTGCAAGGAAAAAACTATTGCCCGCGCCGCCTTTGACGCGATTGTCCATGGACACGTTCAGCACGTAGGTTTTCGTTATTACGCGTGCGCCGAAGCGGAATCTCTGGGCATTTCCGGCTGGATTCGCAACAATCCGGGCGGTGAAGTAGAAATCCGGGCGGAAGGCGAAACCGGAAAGCTAAAAAAATTTCTTTTGTGGCTTAATAAAGGCCCGCCGCACGGCAGAGTTGATTCCGTGAATGTTCATTGGCGTGAGGCTCAGGGAACATATAAAGGTTTTGTGGTGGACTATGACTTATGAGAAATAAGCCGCCGCTGCTCATATTCCTTTTTTTGTTTAGCATACAGTTTGCCGCCCCATTAGATTTTATCATGCAGGGCGGGATAGATTACTCATCGTATCCCCAAGACAACAAAAGTCACGCGGGGGATGTCTTTAAGCCGGAACTTTTGCCTGTCGGCCAGCTTACGCTTAAAGATGATTTCGCGAGGATGCACAGCACAAGGCTGTATAATTATAACATAAGTTTAAGCCGCGACCCAATCTGGCGTTACACAGCTTTGGGCGATATAGGCTATTATTTGGGAAATATCAATATAGGAGTAGGTTTTTTTACCGGTATAAGTAATTTTACGTTTGAACACATTGATATTGGTTTTTCGGGACGGGCGGGCATTGGATTTCCGGGCATATTTATAGCGAACGCCGGTTTTGCATCCAGCGTGAATGAGATAAGCGATACCGGAACCGCCGCGCGCCGGTTGATCACCGCCCAAGTTGGTTTTTGGCTGCCTCATATTTTTTTCACTTTTGATTTGCAAATTAAAGATTATTTTGAGCAAGTTACTAGAACCACGGATATCAATGACAGCCGTACAAGATACAAGGGTTCTATGGAGATTTTTTCAAAAAATGTTCCATACCGTCTGCGTTTTTCGTTTGGCTGGCAGGTCTCCAGCCGCGCTGTAAATGTATCCGGCTCTTCGGAAAGATCCGTTTACAGCATATTTATTCCCGGTTTTTATTTTTATAACCAGGTAAAAAGCACCTTTGCGTGGTTTGTTGAAGGGGAAATGCCTTTCAACAATTATGATATTAAAGATATAAAAGTATTTTACAACGCTTCTATAGGACTTATTTTCTCGTATCCTGAAAGTTAGCGGCGCCCTATTAGCAATTAGCAATGAGGAATGAGGAGTGAAGGAAGAAGTAAAAAGGAAAAGGGAAAAAATTAGCAGTGAGGAGTGAGAAGTGAAAAAAAGGTAAGAGGGAAAAAGGAAAAAGGAAATTAGCAATTAACAATTAGCAGTGAGGAGTGAGAAGTGTTCAAGAGGGGGCGCTGTTTCCATACATCATCGGCCAACCGTAGCCTTCTTGCCCGCGCCCCCTGCGCTACAAAGGTTTTTGCTTTTGCAAAAACGCTTTTCCACTACCCCCACCCATTAACAATAATTGCTGGATTGCGCCATAAATGGTGGCACAGATTGCCGGAATGGAAGTAAGCCCTTGAACGCTGCTATCGACCTGAACGCTGTTCCGCCCCCAACGAGGGGCGGCAAGCTGCTAACGCGGAGCGTATGTAAAACCCGCTGGCGGGCGAAGTGAACGCTGCTCCGCCGCCAACGAGCGGCGGCAAGACGCTAACGCGGAGCGTATGTAAACCCACTGGCGGGCGCGGAGCGCATGTAAACCCGCTGGCGGGGCGGATGCCTAGGCAGGTGGCGACGGCGCGTTCATTTCCTGCGATACCGCCATGTACCGGTCTATTTATAATACGGGCTGTACCGCTGTTGTTTATGTCCAGCGCGAGAGCGCTTGAGCCGCCGCCGTCCATTAAAATGCCGTTTTCCGCGCCCAAAGCAAGAAGCAAACGCCCGGTTTCCCGCTCTGTCGCGCCAATACTGCCCAAACGGCGGCCGTCTATCACAAGCAGATAGAGCGTAAAACCCTTAGCGGATACACCGGCGGCACTGCGCGGGTGCCGCGGCTCGTGCCGTTTTGTCTTGTTGGCGGACCCACGTTCCACCAAAACACCATTTTCCAATATAGTGTAGAAACCGCCGACAGCGTGGCGGACACCGGCAAAATCAATATTTTCGTGCTGCGGCGCTACGGCGGCGCGCCCGTCGTTATAAAACAACAATGCGCTGTAACGCGAATTCGGAAGACTGACGAGTTTGCCGTTTGAGACAAAAACGCCGGTTAAAATGCGGCCTTCACCTATTTTATCCGATACAGGCGAAAAAGGCCCCGCGTTCATGGCGGCGATACAACCATACTGAGCGGCAAAACCACTCACGGTAACAGAGGGCAGACCCTCAGTCCGCGAATTTTCATCAGCCTCATTTACAATGACTTCAAGATTTTCATCCGCTAAATTGACGCGTAGCGCCCAGAATTCCAAGCGTGGATATTTGATTTTTCCGGAACTAAGCGCAAGACCTGCGCATAATTCCTGCCATTGCGGGACAAAACCATCAATTTGCCGAGATATGACGGTAGTAATGCCTGACTGACGCGGAACTGAGGCGCAGGACGAGGCCAAAAAAAGAATAATTGAAACGGAAAGCAGCGAGCGCGTTGTAAAATGGACTGTGGAACTATAGTTACGGCGTAGGGAAAGCATCGAATCCGCGCTCTTTTAGACGTTGGATAGTATCTTTTTGAGTAGAATCGCTTGGAATACGAATAGATACGGTCCAGTAAGCCTCGCCGCTGACCGTCCGGTTCGAAACGGAGGCGTTGAATCCGGCCTCTTTTAGACGGTTAAGCTGTAAATTCGCGTTTCTTTTATTCTTGTACAAACCGGTTTGTAGAACACGCGCGCTAATACGACCGTCCGTCCGGTTGTCTTGAGAAAGCGCCTCGCCGGCTGCCGCCTGGCGGGGGGGAAGAGTTGAAGCGTTTGCGCGGGGCGGGGCAGGCTGTTGAGACTGCATGGAGTCTGATTTAACCGGCAGTGAGGCAGACGGCGCGGGTACGGCAGGGCCGGCGCTGAATTCTCCCCTGCCGGGAAACAAAAGCCAGCCGGCAGACGGAAGTGCGGAAACACGTAACGCGCCGCCGCCGCTCATGATTGAGCAAGCCTCCGGGCTGTTGGGAAACCGGCTCAATAATTTTGCCTTGTAGCGCTCTTGTCCGCTTACCTGCCACAATGTATAGTATATGGCCGGACTAAAAACCAGATATTCTTTGTCATCCGCTATTAGCTCCAGAGCGGCGGTATTACCGTAATGAAAGGCTTCTATCTGTCCATTAAGATAAATCGTCCGTTTGGAGATATTTTTATCATCGCGGACAGTCAGAAGAAGCAGCTTTACAATAGCGTCCGCCTTCTCCCATTCCCCCATGGAAACATAACAGGCCGCACTTTCCAGCAGCGCCGTATCGTTACGCGCTTCCGGATCCGCGTAAGCGGCGTTTTCCCATGCCGAAGCCGCTCCTTCAATATCACCGGATAGACTGAGCATTCTCGCAAGTTGAATGTATGAATCATGCCGCGCGCGCGCGTCAATAGCGGTGCTTGTCAATTTTGTAAGTTCCGCCTGAATTGCGTCCGCAAGAACAGATGTACCGGCGCCAAACGCGGACGCGGCGCAGTTCAGAGCCGCGTATAAGAGCGCGGCAAAAAATATGCTTTTCTTCGACAAATTAGTATCCCTACGCGGTTTTTCTCTACATTATCGGCATTTTTACAAAATTTATAAATGAATGAGCTTACTTTTTACCTCTTCCTTCTTCCTTCTTCCTTCATTGCTAGCTAATTGCTCTGAGTCTTGATTTTTAATATCGATAATATTTATAATTGCGTCATGCGAAAATTCACTTTATTTCTTTCTTTGATGACAGCCTTGGCCGGAGCGGCATTAGCGCAGTCTTATGTTTCTGTCCCGCTTGAAAGCAGCGTATATAAAATCCTTGATTTGGCGGTGCAGCGAGGCTTGTGTCCGCCGCTGCCCGGCTCAAAACCTTATACAAGAGCGCAAATTTTTTCCGCGATAAATGAGATACTTAACGCGGAGGTCATGCTTGGTGCGGATGCCACACTTGGCACGAATGCCGGCAGAGGCGCACTTAACACAAACGAGCGCATAATTTTAGAGAAAGAGCGGGAAAAATACACCGAAAAAAAAGAAGGGCTTGATTTAGCGCATGGGACCTACTTTGGCAAAACCAAACTTTTTAAGACCGGCGCGCAAATCAGCGCGGAGGCCGGGTTAAAGTTTGGTACCGAAGTTTCTCAAGCGTTAACACTGTCAGGCGGCAATGACTCGGAAAGTGATTATAATTGGGGTGGAAATTTTGAAGTTTCAGCGTACCTGAGAGGCGATATTGGGAAACATTTTTCATACGGTATGACGGCCGGCGGTTTTCTGCTAAAAGCATCGCGTACATTTGAAGGTGAGTATAATACATACTACGACGGCTTCAAAAGTGACGATAAAGAGTTTTATAATCGTGAATTACCAGTATACAGCCAGCCGTTGGCATACTTTCCATTCACTTATAAAAAGGTTTGGGACAGTTCCGTATTCTATCTGAATAAACTGGATTCCGCCGGTTATCAAACTTTCCCCGAAAAATTATCCGGGGCATACGCGCTTGGCGGCGAAATGTCCGCGGCGTTTTTTGACAATACACTGTTTTTTCGCGCCGGAAGATTGAACAGGGAATGGGCGGCAATGTCGTCCGGCAGCAGTCTTGTTTTTAATGGGAACGCGAGGCCGTTTCTCGCTGTTGAGGGGCAATTTCAGCCGGTTTCATGGTTTAATATTTCTTCGCTGACCGGCGAGCTTGAGTACTTTAATTCCGAAGGGATTAAAACTTCATCATGGTCTTCCCAGAATGCTTTTTCGATAACGATGCTGGAATTCAACATAAAGAATTTCCTGCATATTGATTTTGGAGACGCGGTTGTATGGCCAAAACGTTTTGAGCTTGGGTATCCGCTTCCAATCATCAACAGCTTTTTTTATCAAAACAATATAGGGGATTTTGATAATTTGTCGATGTTTTTTGATATTAAAGCCAATATTTCTAAAACAGCAAGTGTTTGGTTTTCGTTCTATAACGATGAAATGGAATTAAATTCTGATATGGGTATATTAGACAGGACCATGTTTGCTTTTCAGGCCGGAACAACTATCGCTGTTTTGCCGCTGCCGTTTGCGTTTATTAAATTGACGTACACAAAAATAGAGCCTTACTGTTATACCCATAATAGAAACTTTAATCCATGGTATAATGATTATTATAATGGTGAAAAACGTCCTATGGAGACTGCTTACATGAATAACGGCGTGGGAATAGGCTATTATTTGCCGCCGAATTCCGACGAGATTTTGCTGCGTTTTGAGACAATGACGAAAAGCAGCGCGATCGTTCATTTTCAGTATCAGATGATTCGCCACGGCGCTGATTTCGGACCAAACGCTGTTGACGGCAGCTCGTATTTTTCGGAACTTGACCCCGAAGGCCGTGACGAAAAAGTGGTACTAAAAAAATATTTTTTGCGTGACGGCGCTTACCAGTGGTTTCATGTTCTAAAAACCGGAGCGGAATATACATTAAAAAAATTGCCGCTTACACTTTATGCGGAAACCGGAATTGTTTTTTCATATTTTACAAACATTGACGGTCCCGCGAATCAGGGCAATTCGTCTCCATATCATATTGTTGATGAAGCGCCGTATACAAAGTCAACAAATTTTATATTAACGCTTGGAATAAAACTGTTCCCTGATTTTTAGCCCGCCAGCTGGTTTCTCATGCGCTCCGCGCCGGCATACCTAAAACGGTCTTCAGCCTCTGCCTTCAGGTCCGCAAATAGCGGTTGGCATACGCGGCTGGGCGGCGGAGATGCATTCACTTTGATAGCGCCCGCCAGCGGGTTTCTCATGCACTCCTAATTGCTCATTGATAATTGTTACTTCTTACTTTTTACTTAGCATGGCATTAGGCGTTATCATCGCCGTATCAAAGACGGCGGTAAATTCTTTCAAAGTTACCACAGTCTTGCGGTAGTTCGCGTTCGAGCCGGCGGAGCTAAACCAGTCTGAAAAACTTTTTTTCCGTGTAATGTCCGCATAACGGCCGTCATCGTAAGCGACGGCGGTTTTACGCGTTTTTATATCTTTAGCGGCTTGTATCCAATCGCCCAAGTCGTCTTGAAAATCGCTGACAATAAAAAACGCCGAGTTTTCGTTCAAATACTTTTTGCAATATTCAATGCCGGACGCCATAAGCGTGCTGCCGCCGGACGTAAATTTATACGCTTCGTTTAACGGCGTATCGGAACAAAGACCCTCCGACCAGCACACAAGACGGCTTTTTGCCTTGTTAAAAAAACCTTCCGCCTTTACGATTGAATATACAATCCGTTTTATAAAAGTTACCGGAACACTGCCCGACACGTCCAGCAAAACACAAAGCTCCGCCGGCGTTTTGTCAATGACACGGATACGGCGCGGAATAAAAACGTCTATGTTAAATTTATTACGGTTATTGTTGTAAAGCATATCTGTAAAAAGCCGCCGCCTTCTGTACACAATGCCGCGCTCGCGTAGTATTTGTATAAACTGTTCAAAACTATCACATTCGCTGACAGAATGAGACGCCGCCGCCCCCGTAATATGCGTAGTCCTGCCGCGTTTTATGCGGACGCCGTTGTTATCCCCGGCCCCAGCCCCGTCTCCGGCTTCCTCCACTACGGTTTTGCGCGTTTCATGCGCTTCTTTAATCTGGTTTTCACAAAGTATTTCGTTGCGATAGGCGCTCATATCTCCGGTTTTTATCTTGGACCCCTCGCCGCCGCCGATTGCGTCAAGCGATTCACGCATATCCTTGCACAAAAAAATCATATATGTCATCCAGCTAAGACCCGCGGGCCAGTTTTCCTTTGGATAAGCAAGATACTCCTGCAGCCGGATGCCGCCAAGCATATTTTTTTCCAGCAAAGCGCGGACAGCGGGCCAGTCATCTTTGAAAAGTTTGCTGTTCACCTCCATAGCCTGCGCCATACCGGCAAAACGCTCGTAAATATATGTCGAATACATCCCCATACGCTGATTAATATTTTTATCCTCCGGCAGCCTTAAAAAAATTACCGGTATATTTTTACGAAAAAATTCATCAAACTGCGCTTTTTGCGCACGCGGGAGGGTAAAATGATTGTAGAGAATACGCGCTTTTTCACGCAAATCGCAGACCTCACGCGTCTGTTTATCAACGCCGTTTCTAATATAGATACAGTAATCCCCCGGCGCGGCGCGGTACGAAAACGACAAAACCCTGCCGCCCAACATGGGCGCGTCCACGTTGGGCGCACCCAACGTGGATATGTCCACCGGCCCGTTCCCTATATATGACACCGATACGTTAAGCTGTTCAAACAGCGCGTTTATATTATCCGTCACCGTAATTCCCCGTGATTTCTATCGTTAATATATCATCCGCCTTATTCGCAGTGGGGTTTAATACCACGCCGCAAACTTGCGCGCTTGCGGCGGGGAGGCTCATTGAATTATAAATCAAATCAGTGAGAGTCAAAGACTCATCATACGCAATCCGGTCAATTTGTTTTGCAAAATCATCATCAAAAGTTAAATTTATGGCCGCAACTGCCATTTACCTGCTCCTTAATTAAACTATATACCAATTTATTTTTTTGTCGATACTTCTTTTTTGAACAAAGTGTATATTTTTTATACATTTTATCTATAAAAAATTTTAGCCCAAATTGCACATAATGTTCCGGCTGTTGCAAACCTTAGGTTCGATGACGTTTTGGCAGCTCGAATAGAAAAACGCGCAGCGTTTTTATGGCTGGCAAAATGTGGGTGGAGTGGGGTGTGGGGGGCGCAGCAAACTCCTAGCGGAACTGAACCCCGAACCGCCTCATGGCGGCATTCCCCGCGCAGCTGGGGCGCATATACAGCCATGTTATACGCGGTTTTTTTGCTATATCAGTCCAGTCCACACGGACGTGGATGTATGTTACCCCCCCCCCCCCCACACAAACATATCTCTTACTTTTTGAATAAATTCTATCTCATCATTAAAACAAATTTCACTGTCAATATTTTCATCCCCGTTAATAACTGACTTAAACGGAACATCTTTAGGTCTTGAAAACTTCTTTACAGCGCAAATACTGTCATAAAATGTTATACTTTCAATGAGTTTAGAATACTCTATTCCATTAAAGTATTTCTTGTTGGCATTTTTTTGCAAAATACGTTTTACCTTGCCCCTAAAATCACGGCTAAAGTATTTTGTAAATACGTTCAAAAAATTAAACGGGTATATATAATCAGCATTTATGTTTTCAACAAATTTTTTAAAATACTCTATAGAACTTCCTTTTTTTAAAACACCGCCGCCGCAAACTGCCCAATAACTGGTGTGTAAATCTTCAACCACATAAAGCCCGCCGTTTTTTATTTTAGGAAACATAATCTTAAATGCTTCTATAACATCGGAACAAATATGCGATCCATCATCAATGATAATATCAAAATCAATGTCCGCAAATGTTTTTTCCATAAATGCGCGGTCAGAGGCACTGCCCAAATGAAAAAAAATATTTTCGCTGAAATTGATTTCGCCGCATTTTGGATTAATATCTACACCATGAATTTTTGAATTTTCCGGCAGATACTTTTTCCATATTTCCAGTGAACCTCCGCGGTCAACACCTATTTCCATAATAGTCAAAGGCTGATTTTTCGCCCTGTATTCCGAAAAAAGCCGGTCGTAAATATAAAAATAATGAACCCATTTATTAGAAACAAATCCATTATGATTTTTGAAAACTTCCTCGTAATTTTCCATAACAAACTCCCGCTATGTTTTTTGCGGCGGTACGGATCGCCGTTGATATTTGACTTTATATTACTTCATCTGTTTTGTCAATGGACTTATTCGACAACGCAGTAGTTTTGCTTTTAGCGCTAAAAGCAAAACTGCTGCCTAACTGTTCACTGTTAACTGCTAACTGTTAATTGATAATGGGTGGGGGCAGCGGAATAGACCGGAATGGCGCGCAGCGGAATGAGGACTATGGAGCGAGGGGGAGCAGCGACAAAAAATTTATCATAAACTTCAAAAAGTTAACGGTTTAGGATTGATGCGCTTCCCCCTCTTTGTAATGCTAACTGCTAATTGCTCACTGTTCAATTGCTCACTGCTAATTGTTCATTGTTACTATTTCCCAAAAGTAAAACTGCCGCAACCGCGCCGCCGGCGCTTCCAAAAAAGCCATACTGTTGTTAGACTTGGTATATGACGGTTGTAGCGCTCTGCTCCGGCGGGCTGGAAAGACTTGTATCTAACGAAATCAGAAAATTAGCGGAACATTCAAAAATAGATTTTCGAATTACCGGTACAGGCTTTGGCAAACTCCGTTTTGAAACGGAGTTGACAGGCATTTACTATGCGTTATTTTCGCTGCGAGCCGCGGATAGGCTGCTGCTTGAGGCGGGTTTTTTTCCCGCCGCGGACTTTGACGAGTTATTTGAAGGAACACGTGCCATTGCTTGGGAAAATTATATCCCGAAAGGCATGGGGCTCGCCGTGGATAAAGTACGGTCAAACCATTCGCGGCTTTCCGCTGAAACCGCGATTCAAGCAATAGTACACAAGGCGGCTGCGGAGAGGCTTTGTAAGTGTTATGCCCAAGCCCGACTGCCGGAAGACGGCGCGGCCGCTAAACTGCGGGTGTATATAGAAAAGGATCAGGCGCAAATCCTGCTTGACCTGTGCGGCAAACCGTTATTTAAGCGCGGTTACCGCGTTGAAGGCGGGACGGCTCCGCTGCGTGAAAGTACGGCGGCGGCATTGTTGCTGCAATCACTATGGCGGCGAAAGTATCCACTGTACGACCCGTTTTGCGGGTCTGGGACTATAGTAACGGAGGCCGCTTTGTACGCATGGGATGTCGCTCCCGGTTTAGCGCGGCATTTTGAGATTTCCAAGCTGGCGTTTGCCGATGAAAAAATCGAAAAACAGATACGGCAAAGCTTGGCCGAAAAGATAGATATTTCAAGGATTGTACAGATATACGGCAGCGACAGCGATTCTTCGGTTGTCGAAACAGCGAAGACAAATCTGAAACATACTTTGAACATGATAGACGCCGCCTCTGCCGGCGCTAAACGGCCGTTTAGTCCGCCGAAATTATGGTGGAGAAAGATGGAAGAGGCGAAAGCGCCGGCGGACGAGGGATTCATCATCACAAATCCGCCATACGGAATACGCCTGCTTGATAAGGAGAGCGCGGAAGCGTTGTACCGCGAAATGGCTGTATTAAAAAATAATTTTCCGTTTTGGAAAATAAACGTATTGAGTACGCACGCCGGTTTTGAATCATTTTTTGGCTCAAACGCAAACCGTTGTAAAAAAATTACCTCCGGCGCATACGAAACATATTTCTATGAATATGACTCCGCCAAGCCGGTTTCTGCAAGCAGTCAAAATACACGCACAAGAAACCCGGCGGACGGCGCGAGAAAACCCGTCTATAAACATGACTCCGGCAAGCCTGATCCGGCAAACAGCCAAAACAAGCACGATAGAAACCCAACGGACAGCGCGAGAAAACCCGCTAAAACTGTAACGTATACATGGTGATGATGCGGTAACGTTCCGGCTGTTGCGAACCTTAGGTTCGATGACGTTTTGGCGGCATGAATGAGGGCTTTGCGGCGGCAATATGCCGCGGCATATTGCCGCCATCGCTTCTGTAGGAAGCGCGACCAGGGCCGAAAAAATGTGGCGGAGGTTTTGCGTGGGAATAGCGAAGCGGGGCCAGAACAAACCGTAGTCTGAGCTGCTGTTAGGCGGCGTCCCCAGCGTAGCTGGGGCGCGTAAACAGTCCGCGTCATCAAAGCTGCCGAGTTATGTACTGTTTTTTGCCCGCCTATAATCAAATATCTTCTGCGCCAAGGATGGCGCAGAAGGTTTTATTTATACTCTCAAATTCTTTTTGCGCTTTATCCCTTAATGAAAAAATTTTTTGCATTTTTTCAATTATTATATTCATTGTATCATCTTTTGGAATTTCAATTATTATATTTTTAATATCAGAATCAGATACAGATGGAATAGCCGCCCCTGTTCTTAACGCATACATTTGTTTCAAAAATTTTTCATTTTTCATATAAAACAGCAAAAAATAGGGACTAATTTCCGAATTGCGTATGATTCTAAAACCATTAGTACAAATACACCCTGAATATTTTTTGGATACTAATGCGGTAGCATGCCTTCTTGTGCCGACAGAATTTCCCGCAACTGCGGTCATAATATCTCCTTCCTTTATTTCAAAACTTGCCCTACTTGGCAAATCATGAATATTATAAGGCGTTACATTAATGATTTCAAACGAGTTAGTATTTATATCAGACAGTTCAATATATTCAATAAGCCCTGTATCTTTTTTTAATTTAGATGATTTAGTTTTTACTATTTCACAAATATCTCCGAGCTTTACAGTATTATTTTTAGTATTTATAAATATATTTCTCATTTCCGGTGAATAAAAGTCAAAATCAAGTCTATTCTCAATCTTAATAGAATTTATCGAGAATGCCCTCGAATTATTAAATTCTTTTCCATCATGATATTTTTTATATGATTGTATGAGATCATTTATATTTTCATCTATTATTTTATTACCATTGTTATCAAACGAATACTGCCCGTATTCATTTTTCTTGTACAGTGGCGTTCCGTTTTTGTTTCCCTGATAACCCAGTTTTGTTATTTTTCCAAAAAAAATTGAGTAATGCTGTATATTTGCATCCCCTCTTTTTTCAAGAAATAATATTGACGTTTTTACTCCTGTTCCATAGGGAATAAATGTCTCTTGGGGAAGATTGATAACCGCCAATATCTTCGCTTTTTTCATATAAAATGTCTAACATATTCAAGTGAAGAATTTTCAAAATTTCCATTGGGCAATACAATAGCCATTCTTCCTCCAGTTTTAAGAAGATCAAGGCATCGTTCTATAAACAATGTTTCCGCTGTCTGAGTATTTAAAAGAATATTTTTTTTAATAAATCCTTCATAGGTCTTATTCCATTTAAAACCAAGCTGGTATGTACTTAATAAGGACTGTTGATTTATTTTTGCTCCAAATGGAGGATTAGTTAAAATAACATCAAAACCATCTTCATTATTGAGAAATGATTTTATTGAATCTATAGATTCAAGGCTATTATGAACAATGATATTACTATTCGTATTTTGTTCAAGTAATAACTTCATTTTTGCGATCCTAGCAATATTTTTATTTATGTCGATTCCGAAAAGATTATTATTTATGATAGATTTAGTATCCGTGTTTGCGTCATTTTTCTGCAAGTATTTTAATGAAGAAATAAGAAAACCGCCGCTTCCACAGGCAGGATCAAGTATTTTTTCATGTTTTTGAGGAGCAATTATTTGTACACAGAAATTTATTATTTGTTCTGGAGTAAAAAACTGTCCGCGGCCAGCCTTTTCATGATGTCCTAGAAATTTTTGGAATGCCAACCCCTTGACATCATTTGAGGAATCATTCAAGGAAATGTTTTTGAATTTTTCAACAACAAATTTAAGAGAAACATGAGAAAGATTTATTTTATCTGTTTGTTCAAATACAGTATTAAATTCCATTTTAGTTGATTCAAATAATTCGGTGATTGAAGACAAAGAAAGAGAATTATTAGACAAATTGAATTTAAACTTTTTTTATCTTCATCAAAAATCTTGATAAAAAGAATTTTAATGAGCCTCCGCAGGGCAAGCCCTGTAGTATCCTAAGCGTTGTATTGGTTTGAGCGGAGGCTCGTTCTGTAAGGAAATTTATAATACCGTCTGGTTTAATACCAAATCTTTGTAGGCGTTGCCTTATTTGAGCCGCCGCAGAGGCGCAAACAAGTTTGCGGCGTGGTATTAAACCAGACTTTGCGAATAAACTCTTCAAGGGTTTCTTGGGGAGATAACCCATCATGTGCATATATAAAATTGTGTATTTCTTCAAATCTTCTCAAAAGATTGTCTTCCCGCACTAATGGAAGATCAAACAATGTATTCATTACTCACTCTCTATTCATCTTCATCAGCGACAAAGACACGTGTATCTTTTTGCATATCAGATTCATTTACTGAATCTAATCTATTAATAGTTTCATATGCACTATTAAAATCCTCGAACCATTCTTCGGATAAATTGGATTGTGCCGTGCCATCTTTGTTAACAAATACAAAACCCATAATATAATTTTGTTGCAAATGTTCTTCAATGGAGTTGTTCGGAAACTTCAGTTTCCGAACAACTTCCGCTTAAAAACTACAAAATGCTATGCGTTTTGCGAGACTTGTGAAACAACTAACCGAGTTGTTGAACAAGTCCATTGTCGTTCGATGATTCGAGCAGATTTGGATTCGCAAAAACAAATTTATGCTCATGATAGCGCAATATTATATCAATCGAAATGAGATTGAATTCATCTTTTCGTGGAGTCGCTTGTGTTCTTTCATTGCTTCCTGATGTACCGGAAACAAAGTGTGTTTC
>JAISCO010000087.1 GCA_031265535.1 Spirochaetaceae bacterium
GCGTTGTCTGTAATACCGCGAAAACGACTCGTTAAAATCGCGGTACAACTCTCTTGTCGGGTCGTACGATACGTTGAGTATTGTAAAATCCGCCGAGAATAGCGTTGTTGTCAGCGCCAATGCCAAAATTGCCGTCAAGAATACGTGTATTCTTGCACTCCGAATAAAACTGTGCATAAAAAGCTCCTTCTAAATCTAGGCTCCGCTTACACGGATATTTCCTAGTAATATAATAATAATTATAGTATACACGCCAATTTTTTTTGTCAAGCGCTTGACGGATAAAGTAAAAAATAAAAGGTAAAAAGGAAGAGGTAACAGAACAATTAACAATTAACAATGAGGAATTATCAATGAGGAATGAGGAGTGAAAAAGGAAGAGGTACAAAGGAGGAATGAACAATTAACAATTAACAATTATCAATGAGGAGTGAGGAGTGAGGAGTGAAAAAGGAAGAAGGAAAAGGTAAAAAGGAAGAAGGGAGGAATGAGGAGTGAGGAGTGAGGAGTGACACTATCGAAGTGAAGGCATCTCCGCCCCCAACGAGGGGCGGCAAATAATAGACCGGAGGTATGAGAAACCCGCTGGCGGGTTGACTGAAATTTAGGGGGGGTATAAAATACATTTGTTTAATAGGTTATGTTGAATATTGCGTTTATGACAGAGTATGCGCCGCTTTACGGCAAGGCGCTTTGGCTCGTGTTAAAACTATGCTTTTGGAGTTCGCTCGCGTCTTTGGCAATAGGATTTTTTTGCGCGCTGGTACGGTACTTCAAACTGGCGGCACTTACAAAAATCTGTGACGCTTACATAGAACTCTCGCGGAACACGCCGCTCGTAATACAACTATTTTTTCTCTATTTTGCGCTGCCCCGCATAGGCATAAAAATAGATTCGTGGAGCTGCGCCGTCATAGGACTCTCATTTTTGGGCGGCTCGTACATGGCGGAAGCGTTCAGGGGCGGACTTGAAGCCGTCGGCAGGGGGCAGATAGAGGCGGGACTTTCAATCGGACTTTCCCGCCCGCAGTTGATACAGTACGTGATCCTGCCGCAGGCCCTGGCGGTATCAGTGCCGGCGCTCGGCGCAAACGTGATATTCCTGTTAAAAGAGACAAGCGTAGTCAGCATAGTGGCGCTCGCCGACCTAATGTATGTGGCAAAAGATTTGATAGGAATGTACTACAAAACCAACGAAAGCCTGTTGATGCTGGTTGTTTCATACCTTATCGTGCTGCTGCCAATATCGATTTTAATGCGGATAGTCGAAAAAAAACTACGCAAAGGCGGCTTTTAATGCAAGATTTAGGCATTGGCGTCCTGATAGAAGGCAAAAATATGGAGCGCCTGCTCATGGGACTACTCGTTACCGCCCGCATTGCGCTCGCTGCGGTCATATTTTCCATCATTTTCGGAACACTTTTCGGCATTTTAATGACAAAAAAATCACCGCTGATACGCTTTTTATGCCGATTTTATCTGGAAGCAATCCGCATCATCCCCGTTTTAGTCTGGCTTTTTTTATTTTACTTTGGCCTGGCTCGCAATTTTCACATCAATTTGAGCGGGGAACTTACATGCGTCATCGTGTTTACCCTGTGGGGTACGGCTGAAATGGGCGATTTAGTGAGGGGCGCGATTACCAGCCTTTCAAAACACCAGTACGAAAGCGGCTTTGCGCTCGGTTTGAGCGCCGCTCAACTTTACCGGTTCATAATAGTACCGCAAGCCGTGCGCCGCCTGATGCCCGGAGCGATAAATCTGGCGACCCGCATGATAAAAACAAGCAGCCTAGCCGTCCTAATCGGCGTTGTCGAAGTATTGAAAGTCGGACAGCAGATCATCGAATCAAACTTCTTAAAAAGCCCGTCCGCCGCATTCTGGGTATACCTGTTCATCTTTTTTCTATATTTTGCGCTCTGTATGCCGGTGTCCCAGCTTTCAAAACGATTGGAGCAAAAGTGGCAAAACTAATAAAAACGGAACCCGTACTTGAAATTGATAATATCTACAAAGATTTTGACGGAGTTCCGGTACTCAAAGGGATAAATCTTACACTGCATAAGCAGGAAGCGCTCGTGATACTGGGGCCGTCCGGCTGTGGAAAGTCAACACTTCTGCGTTGCGTAAACGGCCTTGAACGAATACAGCGCGGTGAAATAAGACTTGACGGTGAGCCGATTTCCGGTGAAAAAACCGATTTTCGAGCGGTACGCCAGAAAGTCGGCATGGTTTTTCAGAGCTATGAGCTTTTTCCGCACCTTAGCGCGCTGGAAAACATCACGTTGGGGCCGCGCCGCGTACAAAAACGCGCAAAAAAAGAGGCGGAGGACGAAGCTGCGGCCTTGCTTGACCGCGTGGGACTACTTGAAAAGAAGGATTACTTCCCGCGGCAGCTTTCCGGCGGGCAGAAACAGCGGGTTGCAATCGTGCGCGCTCTTGCCATGCAGCCTGAAATCATGCTTTTTGACGAGGTTACGGCGGCGCTTGACCCCGAAATGGTGCGGGAAGTTCTGGACGTGATGTTCACGCTGGCAAAGAGCGGCATGACCATGCTCATTGTTACCCACGAGATGTCTTTTGCGCGGGCGGTCGCGGACAAAATCATATTTATTGATGAAGGCGAGATTGTCGAAGAAAATTCGCCCGCCGCGTTCTTTACGCAGCCCGCGACCGAAAGAGCGCGGAAGTTTTTGAACATATTTGAGTTTAGAACAATTAGCAATTAGGAATGAGGAGTGAGGAGTGAGCAATTAACAATTAGCAATGCGGACAGCCGCGTATGCAAGCGCCTTTTTCAAACCCTAAGGCACGGCGTGAAGGCTGCTTTGGGTATGTTAGCGCGGAGCGCATGAGAAACCCACTGGTGGGAACTTTAGGTAGGAGGATATTTATGACAATGATAGGAATGACAGCGGAACAAGCGGCGGAAGCCGGGAAATCTCTCACTTTTGAAAAAGTCTGGGCGATTATGGACCGCCAGGCGGAAGAAGCCGACAAACGGCTCAAAGAATTGGAAAGAGTGATGAAAGAAAACGACAGACTGCTGACCGAGCAGATAAAGGAAAACGACAGGCTGCTGACCGCGCAGATGAAGGAAACCGACAGGAGGCTTGAGAAGCTTACGCAAAATGTCAACAAGGTTACGCAAAATGTCGGCAAATTAAGCAATACTCTGGGGACGCTCGTGGAGACGCTTGTGGCGGCGCGGCTTTGGGAAAAGTTTAAGATATACGGACTTGAAAAGGCTTATCAGCGCGTGCCGATCTACGATGAAAACAAGCGCACCGTGTCTGAAATTGACATTCTGCTTTCCAATACGGATTGTGCGATAGCGGTAGAGGTTAAAGTGAACCCGGACAAAAAGGATGTGGACTGGCATATTAAGCGGATGGAATTTATACAAAAGTATCCTCCGGCGGAGATAGCGATAAACAACAAACGTGTGATGGGAGCGTTGGCTGGAGGGGTTGTAACTCCCGCTGTTGCGGACTATGCCCATGAGCGCGGCTTTTTTGTGATAGAACTGACCGGCGAATCGGCGCAGCTTGTTGATGCTCCAGCAAGATTTAAGCCAAAAGAATGGCGATGACAAGGGAAAAGTAAAAGGTAAGAAGTAAAAATGTCGCGGTTAGCAGTGAACAGTGAGCATGTACCGGAGAACGTGTTTAGGGTGACAGGGCGTGATGCCCCCACTCAATCATGGACGAACTTGCTCAAATCTATCGGATTGTATCTGTCGTTTACAAACTTGTTTAACCTTCTGATAAGGTCGGCCTCTTCTTTGCCGGTAAAGAGCCGCTGGCTTCCGGGACGCAGCACCGAACCGTCCGCTATGGCAAAATAATGGACTTCACCCCTAATCCATATCTGTAGCACGTATACGTCATCATAGTTTTCCGCTTTCAAGCGTTCTATCAGGCCGCAATAAACGCCTGTACCGGGTTCATCAAAAACATGAAGAATGTACTGGCTTTCATGGACAGTCCGGGATACCTCCGTTTTCAATTTCGTCCCGGCATATACAAGCCATTTAGCTATTTCTCCGGTAAAAAAAACATAAGTTTCCGTATTCAAATCTACCTCGAAAGGCAGGTAATAATCGTCAAGGTCTATTTCTTTTTTTGCCATGACATACGTCATCACTACCATATCGTAGAAAATGCTGCAAACATCTTTGACATTCCACCCGCTAAAAAAGATGCGCTGCCTGTCCCTGTATCTTAGCTTATACGGGCAGCCCAGCATGATGCCGCTGACAAATTTATCCTGTTTGCACGAATGATACTCATAACTTATTTCATATATGCCCCCTCTGCCGGGATGCCAGCCCTTTTGGGGAAATTCGCCATTTACAAACTCTTGAATAAAATTACCGGCTATATGTTTTTCAATACCGTTCAAAATCAAAATACTTTCTTTTGACATATCATCCTTCGCATAAAATCCGTTAATCAGTTTAATACATCAGCCGCTATCCCGACAAGCCGGCGCGATGCCTCATCGAAAATGTAAATACAAATCAAGGTAAGACTATAGCGGCAATTATACTTTTAGGAAACTTATGATAAAAAGTAACAAGTAAAAATGAGCAATTAAGAATTAACAATTAGCAGTTGAACCGGTTTCAAATAAAAAGAGGAAGCGCATTTATCTTAAACCGTTAAAATTTTGAAGTTTATGATAAACTTTTTTGACGCGGCGCGGCAACGTAGTTGCCGACCACTCGCTCCATAGTCCTCATTCCGCTTGCGCTCCATTCCGGTCTATTTCGCTACCCCCACCCATTAACAGGCGGGCAGCAGTTTTACTTTTAGCGCTAAAAGTAAAACTACTGGACGGGTATCACGCTTTCTTGACAAGCGCCTGCGGCTCATGATAGCGTTATATGGTTAAGGAGTATTACATGAACAAAAACATTGTACTGGTTTACCCCAAGCCGTATTTAGACAAAGGTACGTCCGCATCAAATACAACGTATTTTCCGATGTCATTGATATATCTGGCGGGCGTTTCGCGAAAAATATGCGACGATATAAGCATATTCGATTTTAGTTTGGAAGGCAACGACATAAACTGTTTTGAAAAAACCCTTTCAAACAAACTGCCGGGCGTCGTAGGCATTAACTGTTTTTTTTCCATGCTTATTAAGAAGGTATTGTTTTTAGCAGAATTTGTTAAAAATAAATTCCCCGAAACCCGCGTCGTAATAGGCGGGCTTCATCCTACCATATATGCGGAACAAATAATGCAAAACTGCGGCAGTATTGACGCGGTAGTCCTTGGCGAAGGCGACGACGCGTTTCCCCGCCTGCTGAAATTCTATTTCTCGGGGGCCGCGCCGGCCGGCCCCACGGTGCGGCTGGA
>JAISCO010000264.1 GCA_031265535.1 Spirochaetaceae bacterium
GACAAGCCTAATCCCCGGCTGGACCGGGTTATGCGGAATTTTGAGAAACTTGACGATTATCTACAGGAATACGTTATCAAGCAGCTTGATATTCTTCTTGAGTGCCAGGAGAAGAATAAGGATAAGAAGTAAAGCCGGTATACAAGCCGAGGGAGGCGTCTGCAACAACCGCCTACTGGCGGCGAAGCGTAAACAGGCCTGTTGAGACTGTCGAAAAAGTATACAACTACAAAAACCCGATGTATAATTATACCCATTATGATTCGTTACAAAAACTTCGACGCGTCTCAGGGCTTATTTCTTACCGTAAACCTTGAGGAACAACTCATTCCCGGTTCTTTCGAACATACCCTGAATTACCTCATCCGCCGCTTGGACCTCAGCGCCTTCAACGCCGCTTTTCACAACGACCATAAAGGCGCCCCCGCTTATCCGCCTGAGGTCATGCTTAAAATCATTTTCTATTGTTATTCCCGGGGTATTATCACCAGCCGTCCCATGGAATACGCATGTAAAACCACTATCATCGTAAAAGCCCTTGCGGGGGATGCCGAACCGGACCACGCTACCATAGCATACTTTATCTCAAGCCAGGCGGAAGCGGTAAAAAAGTTATTTTCACAGGTTTTGTGCCAGTGTTACGCATTGGGCCTCATCGGCGGAGACCTGTTCGCTATTGACGGCTGCAAACTGCCCACCAACGCGTCCAAGGAATGGTCGGGGACGATAAAGGAACTGGAAAAGAAGAAGAACGATGTGGAAAAGTTGATGGGCCGGATAGTGGAACAGCACATTAAGCTGGACCGGGAAAGAACGGGGACGGGGGGATTAAACGGGACGGCGGCATCGTATGTGTATGACGGGGAATATCAGAAGCGGCACCTTGAACGGCTTCAGAAAAAACTAAAGTATATAGACCATTTTCTGAAACGGGCGGAACCGAGGCAGGGGGCGGGCGGGGAGGAAGTAAAATCAAACATAACGGACAACCAGAGCGCGAAGATAAAAGGGGCACACGGATATATCCAGGGATACAACGGGATAGCGGTAGCGGACAGCCTGAACCAGGTGATCGTGGCGGCGGAAGCGTATGGGAGCGGGAGTGAAAACGAGTATTTACCGGAAATGCTGGACAAGCTGGAAGGAAGGATGAAGGAGGTGAGCGGGGAAGGGGAACCGCTTAAAGAGGCGATAGTGGAAGGGGACACGGGGTATTTTTCTGAAAACAATCTGAGGGAAGCGGAAGCGCGGGGAGTGGAGGTACTTATACCGGAGCAGCAATTTCGGAAACGGGACAGTCAATTTGAGGGACAGAAATGCCACGGGGGGAAGGGACGGTTTACGGCGGAAGATTTTGAATATGATAAAGAGGGGAACAAATACATCTGTCCGGGGAAGAAAGAGTTAGAATATAAAGGGCAGGTAAAGTTGAACCGGAACAACGGGGAAAAATATCAGGCGAAGAGCGGGGACTGCGCGGGGTGCGGGCTGAGGGAAACATGCATCGCGTTACGAGGAGGGAAGAAGCCGAAACGGACATTGTATATAGCGGATAAAGGGAAAGAAGAAAATCTGTGTGAGAAGATGAGGAAGAAGATAGACGAGGTGAAGTACCGGACATTGTACGGGAGGCGGATGCAGATAATAGAGCCGTGTTTTTCAGATATGAGTTACTGCAAAAAGATGAACAGGTTCTCGTTACGGACAAAAAGGAAAGTAAACATCCAGTGGCTGCTGTATTGCATGGTACATAATATTTGGAAATGTATACCAACGGTAGCGGTTGCAGCCGGGGGATAAAGGGGAATGACGATGGATAAGTAATAACAAAGGGTCAAATATTGGCCCATTGACGGGCAGAAAAAACTTTAAAGATTCTTAGTAAGAGTTCACTGCCCTAAAAGAATTAATTCGACAGCCTCGTTAGGCGCAGTTTTTTCTTTTTATCAATATATCCAAACCATTCCTCATTTTGTATGAAAATATATGCCATTATGCATTATTTTATATAATGACAAATGTCCAAAATGATTCTTCCATTTTTGTTTGCCATAAAACGGTCTGGAACATACCGTTCAAAAAACCAGTAAGCTCCTTCATTATCTGAAACAATTTTATATCCTTTTTCTTCAAGTTTTTTTGCACATTCATGTTCTTTCATAAAAACATCGGTTCCTTTTCCATAAACCCAACATACTCCTAATATTGATTTAGGAAAATCATGGTATTCATAATCCTTTGGAACATCAGTATTTTCAGGCATAAAAATGCCTATCCAATATTCAAAATCTTCTCCTTCTTTCCGTCTCATAAGTCCAATCGTTGAATCACCATCTTTATACATTGTTTTGAGATTTTTGTCCGTCTGCTTTTTAATTTCATCAAACCATTTATTTTGAAACCAATCATCCCAATATTTGCCAAACATTCCATCCATACGGTCTTTAGGCTTCTCCCAAAAATAACCACTACACATAATTTTGGAATAATGGTATAATAGACACATGAGAGGGGAAAACTTAGATAAGGAAGCCGTGGTGGAAAGGCTGCGGCGAAAATGGGATGCCATGCAAAACCATCTTGACGAGCGCGGCAGACGTGTTTGGGCAGCAAGTGAGGCGGAAGCATTGAGACACGGCGGTGTGACCATAGTACATGAGGCAACCGGTATGTCAAGAAGCGCCATTACTCAAGGAATTGCGGAAATGGCTCATCCCCAGGATGCTGCGCCGCCGGACCGGGCACGGATG
>JAISCO010000295.1 GCA_031265535.1 Spirochaetaceae bacterium
GCGATGTTTACCGTGGTGATGATCGATGCCTGGGTAAACACGCCCTTTATCCTGCTCCTCGTCCTGGCGGGCATTCAATCCCTGCCCAAGTCGCCTTTCGAGGCCGCCCAGGTTGACGGGGCGAGCGCGTGGTTTACCTTCAAGACGCTGACTCTTCCGATGCTAAAACCGTTTATTTACATCGCGCTGCTGTTCCGGTCAATGGCGGCCTTGCAGGAATTCGGCATTATTTTTGCCCTTACCAAGGGGGGACCGGGTAATACGCTTATGAATATTTCTCTTACCAGTTATTTGACCGCGTTTACCTACCAGCAGCCGGGAAGAGCGCTGCCTTACCTTTTAATGCTGTGGGTAATAGTAAACATTACAGCAAAAAGAATCGTTGAAAAACAGAGAAAGTACGCGCGGGAAGCCGCAGGCTTATAGTAAAAAACTTAGTTTAAGAAGGAGTTTTTATGAGTGCAAACAGCAAAATTGGAAGCGCGGCGGACAATAAAAATATACAAGGCGCCTTTGCGGAGCTTGGACGCAACTTCGGCCTTACCGTTTATGCCATATTCGCTATTTTCCCCATTGTGTGGATGCTGCTCATGTCGTTTAAGTCCGATGCGGAAGTTGTAACGACAATTTTCAAATTCACACCCACTTTATCAAATTATCAAGCGGTGCTTCTTCGTCCCGATTCAGATTACATCAAAGCCTTTATTCAGAATTTTATCGTATCGGGCGGCGCGGTTATCTTGACAATTTTGGCGGGAGTACCGGCGGCCTACGCCCTCGCCCGCTATGATTTTAAGAACAAGGAAGGCTGGGCTTTTCAGATTCTTTCTTTCAAGTTTGCGCCGGAAATTCTCGTAATCCTCCCGCTGTTTATGATATTCCAGCGCATCGGTTTGTACGACACCTACTTCGGCCTTATCTGGGTGTATCAACTCATCACAATGCCGCTTCTTATCTGGGTTGTGCGCGGCTACTTTGAGGACATCAGCGTAGAGGTGGAACAGGCCGCCCAGCTTGACGGCTATTCATGGTATGCGGTGTTCTTTAAAGTGCTGCTTCCCCTGGTAAAACCCGGTCTGGTCGCGTCCGGCCTCCTTGCTTTTATTTTCGCGTGGAACAGTTTTACCTTTCCGCTGATTTTAAGCGGCATGAATGTGCAAACTATCACCATAACCAGCCTTCGCTATATGGCGTCCGACGCGGTGCATTACGGACAGGTAGCGGTGGCGGCGATTATCGCTGTTCTGCCTGAAATTATTATCTGCCTATTTATCCAGAAACACCTGGTGCGCGGCTTGAGTTTCGGCGCGGTAAAAGGATGAGTCTATGGCAAGAATAGAGCTTGAAAACCTCACCAGGAGATACCGGGGAATGAGCAAGGACCGCGCCGCGGTTGATAACTTGAGCCTCGATATAAAAGACAATGAATTTTTTGTGCTATTTGGTCCTGCCGGCGCGGGAAAGACGACTACTCTGAAACTTATTGCGGGGATAGAGTTTCCCGACAATGGGCTGGTAAAGATAGGGGGCGAAATTGTAAACCTGATTGAGCCGATGAACCGCAATGTATCTATGGTTTTTGAAAATTACGCCCTGTATCCCCATCTTTCGGTGTATGACAACATCGCCTTTCCGATGCGGAGCCCGCTGCATAAAAAAGACGAGGCCTTTATAAAGGAAGCCGTAGAACGGGTCGTCAAGATGATGAAGATAGACGGCCTATATGAACGAAGGCCAAGCCAGCTTTCCAACGGTCAGCGTCAGCGGGTCGCCATTGGCCGCTGCCTTGTGCGTGAGCCTAAGGTCTTCCTGATGGATGAACCCCTGGCCCACCTTGACGCAAAGCTGCGCAACTTTATGCGCGGCGAACTAAAAGAAATGCAAAGCGCCTTTAATACGACCACTATTTACGTTACGCACGATTTTATGGAAGCCATGTCCCTCGCCGACCGGATAGCGGTTTTGAATAACGGGAAAATTGAACAGTTGGGAACATCACTGCAAATGTACTACACGCCGGTCAATGAATTTGTCGCCCGTCTCTTCGGCGAGCCGGAGATAAATATTTTTCCGGCGGCGCTTTCCTGTGAAAACGGCGTCGCGGTGTTAAAAGCGCTGGGACAGGAACAAGCGCTCGTCCCCGAAAAGGATGCGGGGCAAATACTGCTGGAATCAGGCGTTAAACAGCTTGACGTTGGCGTTAGGGGAGTCGATGTCGATTTCAGCTTTGCCGGGCTGGATTCGAGCTGGATAAAGGGTTCGGTTTACGCCTTTGAGCCTATCGGAAACAAAGTTATCATGACAGCCGATGTAAACGGTGAAAAAATACGGATTTCCGCGCCGAACAGCACAAACGCGGACCTGGATCAGACCGTTTATATCAAATTCGATATGAAAAACGCGCTCTTTTTTGACGGCGGCAGCAAGACTCTTATCGCCCGCGGCGAAATGGAAAAATACCGTTAGGTAAACTGGAGGAATACATTGTCACAGTTGACTTTGAAAAACATTTACAAACGTTACGACAATGCCGGGAAAAAACTTTTTGGCAAAAAGCACGTTGAAAACGATTTTGCCGTCAAAGACCTTTCTTTTGAATGCCCAAACAATTCCTTTATAGGCATACTCGGACCTTCCGGCTGCGGGAAATCCACCACCCTCCGCATGATTGCCGGGCTTGAAAAAATAACCGGCGGCGATATTTTTATTGATGATGTCCGCGTCAACGATCTTTTGCCCAAGGACCGTAACATAGGCATGGCTTTTGAGGACTACGCGCTGTATCCGCCGCTTTCGGTGTACGACAACATCGCCTTTAACCTGAAAGCAAAAAAAACACCGCCTGAAAAAATAGCGGCCGCCATAGGACGGATAGCCCCTCTGTTAAAAGTTGACGAGCTTTTTGCCATGAAACCCAGCGCCCTGTCCGGCGGACAAAAACAGCGGGTCAATATCGCCAGAGCTATTGTCCGTCAGCCCGGCATCCTGCTGCTGGACGAACCTTTAAGCCACCTTGACGGAAAGATGCGCCAGACCCTGAGGCAGGAAATCAAGCGGATGCACCATGAAATTCAGTGCACCACAATCATCGTTACCCATGATCAAATTGAAGCCATGTCCCTGGCCGACGTGATAATCATTATGAAAGACGGTGAATTGCAGCAGATGGGAACGCCGCTGGAAGTGTACGACAACCCAGTCAATGAATTTGTGGCCGGATTCATAGGCGAGCCGCCGATGAATCTGTTGCAAAGTCTTATCGTCAAGCGGGACGGAGGCTTTTTCTTCAGCTTTGAAGAGAGCGATTTGCTGATAAAAGTCCCCGGCCATTCACAGGACCTTGTCGCGGACGGCGAAAATGTTACGCTGGGCATCAGACCTGTGGACGTGCTCATTACGGATTCCGATACCAGCACGCCTGTTCCGGTCTCGGTCTATGAAAATTTCGGCGATGAACGGAGAATATCCATGAAAGTCGGCCAAAAGCATCTGAATATCACCACAACGGAAAATGTGTTCTATAAGCATGGCGACATTATCCATTTAGATTTCAATTCGGAAAAGACTCACCTGTTTAACCACGAAACCGGAAGAGTAATCAGATAAGGGGCGGTCTGCCCCGCCGTCCAAAACAACGCGGCTTTTCGGTAATGGGGTAATTCCGTATATTTTAATGATGAGGTATTTTTTATGAGTAATTATCCAAAAACAATGAAGGCGCTGGTCGCCTACAGCAAAACCGATTATCGTTTCGAGCCTGCCTACCCCGCGCCCGAGTGCGGAGATGACGACATCATCATCAAGACCGAAGCCTGCGGCATCTGTGCCGGAGACCTCAAGTGCCGGCACGGCGCGGCGATGTTTTGGGGCGATGATGTACAACCGTCATGGGTAAAACCCCCTTTTATTCCGGGGCACGAGTTTTTAGGTTATATCGTCGAGATGGGAAAAAATGTTAAAGGGTATAGCATAGGGGACCGGATTACAGCCGATCAGATCGTACCCTGCGGAGAATGCCGGTTCTGCAAGAGCGGCAAGTACTGGATGTGCCAGCCCCACAATATTTTCGGCTTCCAGACTGAAAACAACGGCGGCATGGCAGAGTATGTGCGCTATCCAAAGACAGCGGTGATTCACAAAGTTCCCAAGGATATGCCGCTGGAAAAAGCGTTGTTAATCGAGCCTTACGGCTGCTCAAAACATGCTGTAGACCGCGGGAATATCCAGTGCGATGACATTGTGGTCATCTCCGGCGCGGGCACCCTGGGGCTGGGCATGATAACTTACGCCGCCCTAAAGCACCCCAAGGCGCTGGTCGTCCTTGATATGGTGGACTTCCGTCTTGAAAAAGCAAAAGAATTCGGGGCGACACATATATTTAACCCCGGCAAATGCGATATTGCCTCTGAAATTATACAACTGACGGACGGGTACGGCTGCGACGTATATATAGAGGCTACCGGTCATCCGTCAAGCGTCGTTCAGGGGCTGGGAATTATCCGCAAACTGGGGACATTCGTTGAATTCAGCGTTTTCGCCGAACCCGCCTCGGTTGACTGGTCAATCATCGGCGACCGCAAGGAACTGGATATTTTCGGCGCTCATTTAAGCCCATATTGTTTTCCCTATGTAATAGACGGCATAGCTTCCGGTATTCTTAAAACTGACGGCGTTGTCAAGACAATTTTTACGATGGAAGAGTGGGAAAAGGGCTTTGAATATGCTGCCGGCAAGCACGGCGACCTCAAGGTTGCTCTAATACCATGAGCGATAAATACTTACTGGGCATTGATAACGGCGGAACATTGATCAAAGCGGCGCTGTTTACGCTTGAGGGCAAAGAAGCGGGCATCGCGTCACGTACAACCGAAATTATTACGCCGTATTCCGGCTGGACCGAGCGTGATATGGAACTCCTTTTTGAGCAAAACTGCGCCTGCATACGTCAGGTAATGGCCGATGCCGGTATTAAGCCTGAGGCGATTGCCGGAGCGGCGGTTTGCGGCCACGGCAAGGGTCTCTACCCCTGGGGCAGGGACGGGAAGCCCGCGTATCACGGCATTATCTCGACCGATAACCGCGCGTGGAAGTATCCCGAAAAATGGAAAAACAATGGAACCCACGCTAGTCTGTACGACCGGCTCTGTCAGCAGTTTATGGCCTGTCAGCAGGCATCCCTTTTGGCATGGTTCAAAGACAATGAGCGCCGCGTGTACGATAATATTCAATGGGCTTTTTCGGTTACCGATTATATACGCTTCCGTTTAACCGGCGAGGCTTTCAGCGAGGCGACAAACATCTCCGGTTCCGGTTTGATGAATGTGCGGGACGCCCGTATTGACGCCGATTTACTGGAAGCGCTGGGTATCGGCGAGGTATTCGATAAAATACCGCCGGTCCGCTATTCAAGCGAATATTGCGGAACCATAACAAAAGAAGCGGCGGAAAAAACCGGATTGAAGGAGGGGACTCCGGTAGCCGGGGGCATGTTTGACATTGATTCGTGCGCTATCGCGATGTCGGTAACCAGACCGGAAGATTTCTGTACGATAACCGGCACCTGGACGATAAACGAGTTTATCGCAAAAACGCCGGTAACCGGAACCGCAATCGCCATGAATTCACTCTACGCGATTCCCGGTTTTTTTCTTATTGAGGAATCAAGCTCGACCGGCGCGGGCAACCTTGAATGGCTTATCAACAACTGTTTCCAGAACGAAACGCCGCCGGGCGGAAAGAAACTCTATGCCCATCTGGACGACATGGCCGCCTCCGTCCCCGCCGGTGATTGTGATGTATATTTTCTGCCGTTTTTACAGGGATCAAACTGCCATCCGCTGGCAAAGGCAAGTTTTATCGGGCTGACCAGCTTTCATACCAGGGCGCATCTTCTGCGCTCGGTGTATGAAGGCGTGGTGTTTTCGGCAAAGACGCATATAGACAAACTGTTGTCGGTACGGGAAAACCCTCAGGCGGTACGCATGGCGGGAGGCGCGGCTAATTCGCGCTTTTGGGTACAAATGTTCGCCGATATTCTTGAACTTCCCATTGAAACCGTTACCGGCGTAAAAGAATTGGGGGCGCTGGGCTGCGCCATGGCCGCCGCTGTCGCCGCCGGTATTTACAGGGACTACAACGAGGCCGCGCAAGCTATGGTACGCATCTCGCCGCCGGTATATCCCAACCCCAAGGCATCGTCAGTGTACCGGTCCAAGTATGAAAAATATACCGCCGTCTGTAACGCGCTTGATACGGTATGGAACCGTTTTGAGGTATAGCATGGCACACTCTTATCAACTGGGCCTTTACGAAAAGGCGATGCCGGGAACCTTAACGTTCAAAGAAAAGCTGGAGGCGGTAAAATCGGCGGGGTTTGACTTTATGGAATTATCGGTTGACGAGACCGATGAAAAACTTGCCCGCCTCGACTGGAACGACAGCGAAATACATGATCTGCGCCGCCTTATCGAGGGGACCGGAGTACCGGTTTCCTCGATATGCCTGAGCGCGCACCGGCGTTTCCCTCTCGGCGACCCGGATACGGCAACACGAAACCGGAGCCTCGCGATAATGGAAAAGGCGATACTGCTTGCCGTCCGGCTTGGCGTCCGGATAATACAAATCGCCGGATACGATGTATATTACAAAGAAAGCACAGATGATACAAAAAAGTTTTTTGCGGACAGCCTTGCCCGCTCGGTGGAACTTGCCGCCGCATCCTCGGTACTGCTTGCCTTTGAGACCATGGAAACGCCCTTCATAAACACGGTAGAAAAAGCGACGCGCTGGGTCAACGAGATTTCTTCACCCTATTTGGCCGTATACCCGGATTTGGGTAACATTACCAATGCGGCGGACGGCGATTCTGACCGGGTCAGCGCCGATATTCAAAGCGGACGGGGGCATATCGCCGCTATGCACCTGAAAGAGAGCAAGCCGGGCATCTTTCGCGAAGTGCCCTATGGTGAAGGCCATGTTGATTTTGCGCGCGGTGTAAAAACCGCGTGGACGCTTGGAGTACGCATGTTCACCGGCGAATTCTGGTATACCGCCGAAACCGGCGATTCGTGGCGGGAACTTCTTGCCGCAAACGCGAAATTCCTGCGGGGCTTTTGTCTTCATTCGCAAAGTCTGGTTTAATACCCCGCAAATTCCTTGTTTGCGCCTCTGCGGCGGCTCAAATAAGGCAACGCCTACAAAGATTTGGTATTAAACCAGACGGTATTATAAATTTCATTACCCGATAGAGCCTTCCTTAGCATAGAGTTTTGCTCCGCAAAACTCCCAAGCTCAACGAAGTTGAGCCCAACGCTGAAGATACCGCACCGAACCGCAGGTTCGCGCTTGCCCTGCGGCGGCTCATTCGCAGTGTGGTTTAATACCCCGCCGCAAACTCGTTTGCGCGCTTGCGGCAGGGAGGCTCATCATAGCCCTCAAAATTTTTACCGCATTGGATAAATGCGCTTCCCACTTCACTCTTCCTTACTTTTTACTTCCTTTTCTCTGTAATTATTCATTGCTAATTGCTAATTGTTCCTTTTTCCTTTACTTATAGGTAACCTGGCGGTCTGTAGGGTTACGCGGGGATGCTGAACTTACCGCATCCGTTCCGGCGGGGAGTCTTCCTATCCTAACCAGGACTACGGCGTTTTGATTTGCCGGAATATCCAACTGTTTTTTAAGATTCTTATTCAGGGCGTCGATGGGGCCGGTATAAATACGGGAACCCAGTCCCAGGGCTTGGGCGGCAAGGTAGGCGCTTTGGGCAGCCAGAGCGCAATCCAATATTTGACCGCCATTGGTTTTGCCGTCTCCCGGAGCGGAGATGATGATGAGTACATTGCCGTCAACGACCTGCGGCACAATCTGTTTTGCCAGATTTGGGTCCTGAACTACGGTGAAATGCCATGGTTGACGGTTACCGGCGCTAGGCGCCCGCACTGCCGCCTGTATAATGACATCCAATTCAGCCTTGCTTACCGCTCCCGCGGCAAAGTTACGGGCCGCAAAATTGTTGATGATGATGTTTATGGCCGGGTTTGAAGCCTCCTGAGCGGCCGGTGAGCCGGAAACTACTGCCAGCAATAGAAAAACTGCGGCAAAAATATTATTTTTCATAAAATACCTCCAAGTATTTTTGTATGGTTAGTATATCTAAGCGCCGTGTTATAGTATATCCCCCACTTTGTTAAAAGGTAAAAAGTAAAAGGTAAGAAGTAACAATTAATAATTATCAATTAGCAATGAACAATGAACAATTATCAGTTATCATCGTTAGCCTTAACAGACGGTTCGTGTTAAAAGTAAAATTGCACCCCATTTTTGCCATTTCATTGACGCTTTCGCGCAATTTTGGTATAATGTAATAGTACTGTTTATAAACTGTGAATACCATTATATATGGGGGCGCTTTATGAAAAATACGCAAGAAAGACGGGGCGGATATTCAGCGGTATTTTCGTTTTTATTTCTTAGGCACACATCTAAGAAAGCAGGGGGGGGGGGGGGATACCGTTAATCCAATGGCGGCGATAGCCTTGTTAGCCGCGGCGTTTGTTTTCGCGGGCTGCAACTTCGGCGGTAAGCCGGAAGCAGGTATGCATGAAAACTCGCAGCAAATTGAAAATCCAAACGCTATTACGATTAGTCCCAATAAAGTGTCTGTAGAAAAAAACGGCAACTATTCGTCTTTTACAGTAGCGCCCGCCAATTCGGGCGTAGACTGGATAATCAAAGACCAGAGCAAATACAAACCCGGTACGAGCTTTAAGAAGGGCGTTCTGCATGTGGCCGCGGATGAGACCGCAAGCTCTCTGACCGTTTTTGCAAGGTTAGCCGCCAATACGAGTATAAAAAGCAATGAAGTAACTGTTCGCATAATGACTCCCGTCTACAAGACTCTGTATGTGAGCTCTGAAGGCAGCGACAGCACCGGCACGGGGACAGAGGCCAGTCCTTTCAAGACGATAGGGAAGGCGCTGACGGCGGTGGCGGACGCTTATGCCAGCGACGAGGACTGGCCGGGAAAAACGGCAGGTAATGCATACCAGGCCGAAATCGTTCTGCTGGACGCGGTTGCGGCGCCTCCTCTTACAGAAATAAGTGGTACGGCCGGGCAGTATCCGCCCCTCATCCTGAGCGCCGCCACCGTGCCGGAGGCGGACGCGGGGAACATAACCCTGACGGGGGACGGTTCCCTGCTTACCGTGGGCGCGAACGTAACGCTGACTCTGCGGGACATCACCCTGAAGGGCAAAACCAACAACGCCGCCCTTGTCAAGGTGACGAACGGCGGGCATCTTGTCCTTGAAGCTGGTGCGGTAATCAAGGAGAACAAGAACACTAGTTCCAACGGCGGCGGCGTGTATGTGGCCTACTCAGATTCCCCAGGCACATTCACGATGAACGGCGGAACGATAAGCGGCAATACCGCTGTCTTCCAAGGCAGCAACGGCTACTACGGCGGCGGCGGCGTGTATGTCAAACAAGGCACATTCACCAAGACAGGCGACAGCGTTATTTACGGCGATACAGACAACGACCACTCGCCGGGCAGTATCGAAAACACCGCCACAAGCGGCGACGGTGGCAGCTACGGCCACGCGGTCAAAGCCATTAAGGAGAATAATCAAAGCGTGAAACGCGACTCGATGGCAGGGGCGGATGTTGATTTGTCCTGCGACAGTTTTTCGAGTAACGGTGCATGGGACTAATAATGAAAAATTAGCGATGGCCGTCCCGCCGGATGGCGGGGCGGCCCTTGTTTTTATGCCGCTCCCCGCCTATAGTGGCGGCAGCGCTTTTTCTAAAGTAGAACCGTATGGGAATAGTAAGAACGGAAATTACCCTGGTCAACATCAGGGATCGGAACGTAGCGGATGTGGGGTATATGCCGCAGGATCAAGTCCGGCGGCTCACGGTCAACGCATTTGTGGATACCGGCGCCTGGACGCTGGTCATAAGCGAGAAAACCTGCGAAAAGCTGGGGTTGCGCGTGAAAAAAACAAGTGAAGCCACCGTCGCCGGCGGCGGAAAGGTTCCGGGCGGTATAACCGAATACGTGGAGGTCCGCTGGAAAGACAGGGAGACATCCTGCGAAGCTGTGGTACTGCCCGGCGAGGAGGATGTTCTTCTGGGCGCGTACCCCCTGGAAGGACTGTACCTAATGGTTCATCCCAAAACACAAGAAGTTGTCGGCGCTCACGGGGAGAACAGGTACAACGTGATTAAGTGAGGGGAAACATAGAGGATAACGGGAAAGGGCTGTTCCGCCGGATGGCGGGACGGCTCTTTTTTATGCGGGGGTGGGTTAAGGCTGGAGGTAAGAAGGAAGAGGTAAGAGGTAAGAGGTAAGAGGTAAGAGTGCTCACTGCTAATTGTTTCCTTCTTCCTTGTTACTTTTTACCTGTTACTTCCCTGTTACTTCTTCCTTTTTCCCTTTTACTTTTTTTTACTTCTTCCTTTTTCCCTTTTACTTTTTTTTACTTCTTCCTTTTCCTCTTTTACTTTTTTTTACTTGTTCCTTTTCCTCTTTTACTTTTTTTTACTTGTTCCTTTTTCCCTGTTCCCTCCGTGCGGTGTCTTGCTTTTTACTGAAAATTCGTACATTCTTTATATGATGAGGTTGACAATGAATAATATTATAGAAAGAGATGATAATCCGAATTCGTCAAAAAACCTTTCCAAGACAGGTGTAAGCGCTGTGTTTCAGCTTGCGGGCGGAATTGCGCTGTCTATACTTGGCGTCTTGCCAATAGTGCTTTCAACAGTTGCGGGCGGGGCGCTTACCATACTCGGTTTGGCAGCTGTTTCATCAAGAGATAAGGAGGATAAAAAAATCGGCATGGTACTGACGGTTGCGGGTGCGGCGGCGATTCTATCGCGGCACGGCGTAATTCCGTTTTTGAAGGCGGGCGGCGCTATGGTGCTTCACGCGGGCGCTTTTGTGCTTATAGGACTTGGACTGTTTAACATAATCAAATTTGTGATAGGTTTGAAAAAACGCTCATAACCCCCTATAATAAGTAAAAGGTAAAAGGTAAAAGGTAAACTGCTCGCCGCTATCGAACCAAAAGTCGCTCCGCCCCCAACGGCGCAAACAAGGCAAGCGTTAGCGGCAAAACGCTAGCGCGGAGCGCATTGAAACCTGCTGGCAGGCTGGCAGCGGGCGAATGACTGAACTGCCTGCGCCGCTCTCTGCGCAAGAGATTGAAGCGGAAATCCCGCAAGCGGCTCAATGCGCTATGCGCATTGAGCTTAGCTGAGGAATTGCAGCGGAAAGCTCGGTTTTTTGCGGCTCTGCTGCAAAAAATGCGCCCAACTCATTAAAGATTAAAAGATGAGTCCCCAGCCGCGTATGCAAATCGCCGTTTTCGTCCCAAAGGCAGAGGCTGAACCACCGCTTTCGGGACGCTAGCGCGGAGCGCATTGAAACCCACTAGTGGGCGCCGTTTTCAAAACTGAAGGCACGGAGTGAAGGCCGCTTTGGGTATGTTAACGCGGAGCGTATGTAACCCCGCTGGCGGGACCGCTGGCGGGCCACCAGGTATCGAGGCCTATGTCGTATTTGGGACGGACGGGCGGGATGCCGAATTTGTTTACATAGGCGATGCGGTAATGATTCAGATACCAGCATGGAATAAGATAGTTGTTCCATGTAAGCACACGGTCAAGAGCGCGCCCCGCGGCGGAGAGTATAGCCTCGTCTTCCTGGTGAGCGGCGATATAATCGGTTAGATAATCTACGGCGGGGTCGGAGACACCGGACATATTCCATGTTGAGTCAATATAGCGTGAATTCCACAGTATCAACAGATCGGAACTAGGATAGGGCATGGCGGGCGAAACACCGTTAAGCATATCAAAATCACGGGAACGCAGGCGGTTGATGTACTGGCTCTGATCCACATTGCGTATATGCATGGATATGCCGTAGCGCTCAAGATTATTACGGAACGGGATCAAGTAGCGTTCGGTCGTACTGTCATAGATCATGAACTCAAAATTAAACTGTTCGCCTGCCGCGTTTAGCAGCTTTCCATTTTTTAACTCCCAGCCGGCTTCACTAAAAAGACGCATAGCCTCACGCGCCTGCGGCCGTATATAACCGTCGCCCGCGCTCACAGGCGGCTGATACTCCGTATTGAACACTTCGGGCGGGACAAATTCCCGGACATGTTCCAGAATTGCCAGTTCATCGGGGGTGGGAAGGCCGCGAGCCTCGTACTTGGTATTTTGGAAAAAGCTGCGCGTCCGCGTGTACTGATTGTAAAATAGATTCGCGTTTATCCATTCAAAATCGAAAAATAAGCTGAGCGCCCTGCGTATCCGTATATCCTTGAAAATAGGGCGCTGAATATTGAAGACAAGCCCCTGCATGGCCGCGGGGCTTTCGTCCGGCGGTTCCGCGCGGATTATCCTGCCCTCATCAAAAATTTTGCCTTTGTACCCGGTTGCCCAGTTTGAAGCGGATTTTTCATCGCGGAAATCGTACTCGCCCGCCTTGAACGCCTCAAACGCCATGTTGCTGTCGCGGTAGTAATCGTAGCGTATCGTATCAAAATTGTAACGTCCTTTGTTTACCGGCAAATCCGCCGCCCAATAGTCTTTTACCCGTTCCCAAACTATGTACTGCCCCATTTTATAGTCTTTTATCCGGTACGGTCCCGTGCCTAACGGCGGTACTATCAACGGCTCCGAAAAATCGCGCTGTTCCCAGAAGCGTTTTGGGAAGACAGTAAACTGAGCTATCGACATCATCTTTTCTTTGTCGCCGGCGTCAAGGTCGAAGCGCACGCGGTTGCCGTCCAGAACGCAGGCCCTTACATCGGCATAGTAGGAGCGAAACTGGGGTACGCCTTTTTCAAAAATTATGTTGAACGAAAAAACCGCGTCCTCCGCCGTGATGGGCTGCCCTTCATTGTCTTTGGCGTTTGGGTCTATTGTCAGGATAATGAAGGAATAGTCGACGGCGTATTCGACTTCGCTTGCTATTAGCGGATACAATGCCGCGGCTTCGTCATCGCTGCCCTTCATCAGCATATCGTAACTGTACGCATAGCCTGCCGCGCAAGAGCCGCGCAGCGCGAACCGGTGGAAGTTGTCATAAGTACCCACGGCGTACTGTATAATGCCTCCGCGCTTGGGAGCGTTGGGATTCACATAATTGAAGTGAGTAAAGCCGTCTTTGTACAACGGCTCGCCTTGCAGCGAAAGGTGTTTTGCTTTTATTGTGGGAACGCCGGTCTCGGCAAACGTGTTTTGCGCCGCGAATGCCGCAAATATACACAAGCATATTATAAATATTTTTTTAACGGTTTTTAACATCTATGATAAAATTGATTTTAAATTATTTTGTTGTGGGTATTTTAACAAATTTATTTCCATTTTTTTATCCTATAAACAATTTTGAAAAAAATCCCGCGCCGCCGCCTAAAATAATAGTTGTAGCAATTACTATGGGGAGTCCTTTCGGATCAAGTTTGTAAATTAAGAATGTCATTGGCAGCACAAACAAAACAGCCGCAATAATACCATTCAAAAAAGAAATTGACACAAAATTAATTTTTGGAATAAATATTCCCAAAATGATCCATGTAAAAAAAGCTGATAATACAAAAAATTTATCCGTTTTTCTTAAAATCATTGGGACGGTATCTATAACGGCGGCAATTAAACCAATTGACAATG
>JAISCO010000320.1 GCA_031265535.1 Spirochaetaceae bacterium
TTTTTATTACTGTTTCATAACTTCAGAGCATTAAATGCTCTGTTTGCTATTTTATTATTCTTCAAAAATAGCTCATTTCTACTGAACGAAGGGTGGCGCATTTTCGCTGATTTTCAACATTCATTTCAGAAAAATTTTAGGAAAAATGCCGCCTAAGGTTCCGGGTGTTGCAAACCTATGGTTGACGACGTTTTGGCAGCCTCAATAAGTGCTTTGCGGCGGCAATATGCCGACATCGCTTCCACAGGAAGCGCGGCATGTCTGGAAAAATGTAAGACTGCCCATCCCAATTTATTTTGTTGATTAATGTTTATACCATTATCCAATAATGCGGTAACAATACAAACTTGTTTTTGCCGTTCATTTATGGGATCGCCATAAATGGCATATCTGAAACAAAATTAATCTTTGCTGTTGTTTTATTCTCAATAACAGGATTAAACCAATCAATACTATGCCCATAATTCGTTATTGCATAAAATAATGCCGTATGTCCATTAGAGGTTAACATATTTATATAGAAATTATTTTCAAACAAATATGTGACCAAATCATAATTATTATGATCTGCGGCAATATAGAGAATCGAATTACTCAGCGCATCCGCTTTGCCGGTCAGATTTATATCAAAAAAGTTTATCAGTTTCTGATAGTTTTCAGGTTGAACTAATGCAAGAAGGTATGGCGAATTCAACCTGCCATCGCTCATCTCTTTGACATTTTGCATACGCTTTTCCACCACCCCCCGGCTCAACGCTTAGCGTTGAGCCCTGCGCAAGGGCTCATCTCATTAAAGATTAAAAGATGAGTTCCCAACCGCGTATGCCAAGCGCCCTTGCCTTACCAAAAGCAGAGGCTGAAACCCCACTTCCGGGATGCTAACGCGGAGCGTATGAGAAACCCGCTGGCGGGCGCGGAGCGTATGTAAACCGGCTGGCGGGTGCTGGCCGGTTGACAATTACTGGGTGTTTTTGCTATCGTGATCTAAGATGAGCGATCTAGAGAATCCGTTTGACCTGGATGATACACCGGATACAAAGCAGACTTCTTCGCAAGACAAGGAAAATCAAAGCGGTTTCCCAGTTGTTGAAAAACTATTTGAAGGAACCGGACACCAAATATTTGACGATCCCTTATACTACAAAACGGCGCTTGCGGATGAAGGAGAGACGACACAGCGGCTGCACACACTTTTTCAAAAGTACGCTACAACGAAAGACCCAAAAGACAAATCCATATTTCGTATGCAGTTGATAAATATTTTTTGGGATTTTATCAGCAAAGCCGCGCAAAAAATAACCGGAAAAATGGCGGCTCCAAAAAGATATATGATTCGCTTTGGCGTTCTGCATCCAAATATGTTAAGCGCGGAAGCCAAAACCTTTCTTGCAAAAATCCCGGTTAAAGACTATTTAGGACAACCTGTATACTACCTTGACGAATGGCTGGGACTGATAGGCGGCGGCAAAATAAAATGTTCTGTTACAGACGAGCTTACTTCGACCGGCGGGCATGGGAATTTAAACGCGCGCCTTCAGGCGCTGTATGAAAAGGCACAGGGCAAAATTGAAGGCGCGCAAGGTTTATTGCGCTCAAGAAACGCGGATCGCATCGCAGATGAGAAACAACTTTTAGCGTCCGTAAACATGATCGTACGCCACTCAAATTACGACCTTTTTCCAGAGGTTTTTGAAGCCTATACAGAAGGCCAAAAACTCATATTTGCCGAAATCCAGACAAAGATTAAGGAACTTTCAAAAATTGACCGCGAAATGTCGTCATATATGAACGACCTTGAGCAAAGCACCGAGGACCTTCAATCTATAAATGAAAAACTAGACGCGGCAGGAAATGCCGCGCGGATTTCCATGGATGTTCAGTCTATTAACACCGAGTTTTCCTCGATACGGCAGATGGCAAAAATGACAATAGGACGGCAAGGCAACGCTTTCCCTATTTTAACGAGCGAATTTTTTCGTCCCACTCCAAACAGCATAGGTTTCAGAGAAAATGTAATTAAACAGCTTGCGTGGATTGAAAGCATAGACGCCGAAGCGTTTATACGTTACTACAAGAATAAACCGAACCGCATTGTGCCCTATGTAATTCTTTTACCCACTTACGGCGATTTTGGAGTGTGCTGGGAACCCTTTGATAAAACAAACCGCGCGACAAGCCGGGGGCGTATCGCTATTCCGATGTACCCCAAAAACCTTACAATTGCCGTACTTTCCGCTGTGGCCGATCTGCGCTGGCAGGTCGCAAAGGAAAAGGCTTCGTTCTATTGGATGGAGGAAGGCTTAACCGGAAATTATTACCAATGGTTTCAGGCGCAGAAGTTAAAAGGTGATGTTAAAGCATATTTTATTCAAGACTATATTATGTGGATAACAAAAGAAAGCGAGGGGACGCAAAAACTTGACAAAGATGTGCGGGGTACTTTTTGGCGTTATATGCCGTTTACGCAGACGGTAAAAGAAAGACTGAAAGACCGTAATCTTATCTATCAGGAACTGTATCAACGCGATAAAAACCGCACGATGTCGGACGGATATTAAAAGCGTAGATTTTAAGCGTAAAAATTTTGGCGCATTTACAACGCTTAGCGCCGGGGCTCAACGCGAAATGTTGAACTTGGGGCTTTCCGCTATAATGAAAACACTTTGCGTTTTCATTCCGTTGCAATCCCTACTATGATTATTGTCAAGAGGCAATGCGATTACCTGCCGTACCCCATTAACGGCGCAGGTCCCCGGCACAGGGAAGTCCGTAGGCCGCGGCGGCGCATAATACCGCCCGGTTGATTGCGCGGGCCATCACCTCCGCGGCCAGCGTCCCCAGGGCGTCCGGGGACACCGCTGTTTCGCAGGTACTCATCACAAAAATGGTATCCCCATCAACGGAGCTATGGACCGGCCGGATGACTCGGGCATAACCGTCATGGGCCATGGAGGCTAACTTATTGGCCTGGGACTTGGTGAGTTTCCCGTTGGTCAATACACAGCCGATGGTGGTATTTCCCTGGAATATGTTCCGGGGGTTTCCGATTTCATCGTACATCAACCGCACCGTGTTATCCAGGCCGGTTTTTTCACGGTTTAAAATACCCGCCAAGGGCTTCCCAGTATCGGCATCCACTATGTCCCCCAGGGCGTTTACCGCCACCAGTGCTCCGCAGCGGACATCCCCCAGGCTTACGGCATATGCCCCCAGACCGGATTTCATCATCCGTTCCGGCCCCAGGTATTTACCGACCGAAGCGCCGGTCCCGGCCCCCACGTTCCCCTCGGCCGCCTCGCCGCCGGCGTTTTCGCAGGCCGCGTAACCCATGGCCTTATCAGGCCGGCGCCGGCTGTCCCCCACCGCCAGGTCAAAGAGGGATGCCCCGCAAACCAGGGGAACCTTCCCGACCCCCACATCAAAGCCTATGTTCCGTTCCTCCAGAAAGGCCATGACTCCGGCGGCGG
>JAISCO010000391.1 GCA_031265535.1 Spirochaetaceae bacterium
ACGCTTCCGGCTGAAATCCTGTGTTTCTTTCTTCGAGCGGTTTTCATATTCCGCCGTTTCTACCAAGCTTTTGACTTCTTCAAAAACCGTTTTTTTTTCATGTTATCCCTCCTATATGCCTATATATCACTATCTTAGAGAGATGTCTAGGTACTCTCTCCCTTAACTTGTTGACAGTGGGCGCTGTTTCCCTGCATCATCGGCAAACGTGCAAACAAGTTTGCAACTGCCTCATAGTCGCGCCCCCGCCCAAAAACGGCACGCTCTCCCAGTGAGCGTGTGTAAGTATGTGGCAGCATGGCGTAGGCCCCAAAAACGTACTGTTGCCTATAAATGTTTAAAGGCCGCTGTCTCCAGCCCGCCTACGGCGGTCTTCCGCCACCCCCCATTTGCCCAACACTTGACCCACAATTCGAGGAATGATTACATGGCGCTGCCAAAGAAGATTTACCGCAAAGTCAAAAAAGTCAAAGAAGGAAAGAGTAAAGAGGGGGTCTCTTAAAAACTTATTCGACTTCGTTGACTTCGCGGTTCATAAAATTCTTCATGTATCCACATTATATCATGTTATTTTGAGCAAATACTTTCGCCTGTTAGTATAACAATTATGAGTGAGAGGTGACAGTATGCGCTTAGGCGGTTTTGCGTTAAATATATGGGGTAAAGGCCGCGTACGATTCGTACACATTTAAGTCTTCAACGCTGTCTATTTCTATCCAGCCGCCTTCGATAAATACCGCCTTTGGCCTTTTTATATTGTCCGCGATGGATTGTATCAGGCTTGTCATGTACATATTGTTAAAATTCTTGCCGTCATACATCAATGTTTTGTCGAGCCCATGGTAATAATCTATAAAAGTTTTTATAAAACTTTTTTTTACTTTTATTAAACCGATATACTGCCCCTGAATATCATCGTAAGACTGTGTTTTTTTACCCAGTTCATAAATGCGGCCTTCACTGTCAATCTTCATCGTTTCGGCGTCCAGCAGCGGGTCGTCCATACGCATCGCCCACAGTTTACGCCAGTCCTTATCAACAATAACCGAGAATTCGCATTGGTCTTCCATCAGTTTTTGAATAATGTCCGGCGTATAAATAATATCGGCGTATGATATGATAATGTCGTCATTCAATTCGGGGAGGGCGCAAAATAATGTCGATACCATGTTGGTATTTTCATAAGATTCATTTGTGATGAATTTTATATGCTGCCCCGCCAAATGATGTTCAAGCACATCTTTCCTGTAACCGTCAACAACAACAATATTGTTAATTTCATTTTTTTTAGCCGCCGCGATTATATAATCAATGACAGGATTTCCTCGAAACTTAACCATGCACTTAGGCTGTTTATCCGTTAACGGGCGCAGACGTGTTCCTTGACCCGCGGCTAATATAATAATTTTCATAATTCAACTCCAAATCGCCCCGCAGTGCGATAAAAAAATTATTCCGGATATCCGGTTTATTGTATTTTAAATTTTGTTTTGTGCTTAAATCGATAATTTTACAGCCGGCCTCGCATAGTATCACCTGCCCCGCCGCCGTATCCCATTCTTTTGTCCCGTTAAAACGCGGGTAAATATCAATTACACCCTCCGCAAGGGCGCAGTACTTGATCGACGAACCGAGCCGTTTTATATCCGTTATATTATTTTTTTCGAGAAATGTTTTTGTTTCAGCGCTTGAATGAAACACGCTGTCAGCCGCTATCAAATCTGTCCGCGTCGATAAATTATAAATTTTTACACCGTTTCTGTACGCGCCGCCGCCGCGCTCCGCCCAGTACGCATCGTTCCGCGCCGGAATGTAAATAACGCCCAAGACCGGCGTATCACCGTCTATAAGCGCTATATTTACGGTAAATTGGCCGTTTTTTGCGATAAAGTCCTTCGTACCGTCCAGCGGGTCGACCAGCCAAAAACGCCGCCAATCCTTTCGCGCGACATATTCGACGGCGGCTTCTTCCGACACAACCGGAAAACCGGATACCTGTTTTAGTCCCCGCATTATTATGCTGTTTGAATCTAAATCGGCCATCGTTACAGGGGACATATCATCTTTAAAGTTTATTTCAAAGTTTTCACTTTTGTATATTTCAAGAATTTTTTCTCCGGCCTGCTTTGCGATTTCAATAATTTTGTCAAGCATCAAAGTAGTCCTTAAAAAACTGTAAATCGTATTCATGGAACGGATCATACCTTTCCGGGTGGTACATCTGCGCGTAAATTTTATGCTTCTTATGACGCATGATTTCTATTGTACCGTCAGCAGATTTTGCGAGCGCTTCAAGGGCGTCCCCCGGAACATCTATGGCAAAACCATGGTACGAGTTTACTTCCCGTCCGTCGCTAAGCAAATGACTGCATCCCGCGTGACACTCAACTTTTTTTAAGCTGCCGCCAAAGTATGCATTGATAAGCTGCATCCCGCGGCAGATTCCCAAAACAGGGATATGTTTTGAAATACAAAAATCCAGCAGCGCGATTTCAAAATCATCCCGCAGCTTATCTGTTTCATCTTTTGAAACAATGTATAAATCGTTCCCGCCGGTTAAAATTACGCCGTCAAAATATAATTTTCGGAAATCATACTTTAACGGAAGTACGAGCGGCTCAAAATCCGCCCCCTGAATCAAAGCGCCCCAATTTATATCAAGCGCCTCGCGTATCTCGTAGTAAGAACTATTTTTTATCAACCGCTGCGTCAACGCTATCTTTTTCATGATAATATTTTCACCTGTTTATTGGCGCAGTCTATCTCAAGCATATTCGCCGCCGACCATTCCGAAAATAGCTTTTCACCGGCGCCAATAATGGCGGGCAGTCCGAGTTCTGCGCAGCGTATTGCCATGTGTGAATTTGCCCCGCCAAACTGAGTAACAAGGGCGCCAATATCCTTTGTAAATAAAAAATCATAGCCCGGATCCGCCGATTTTATAAAGACTATTTTTTTTGTCAGCGGTATGCCCGCCGCTATATCGCTTTCAAGCGCGACACCGGCTTTTACATGGCCAAGAGTAATAAAATTCGGCTCATCTTCCTCGACATAAAAACCATAAATATCTTCCGGATTCAAAATGAGTGACGGAAACCGGATTATTTTTGTATGCTCGTACAGGCGTTTGTTAAACAAAATATTTTCACTCAAGATAGCCCCGACTTCACGATAGTCTAGCGATGAATACATATCTTTGACCACCGCGATGTCAAGAAACGCGGCGTCTTCCCGCGATATTCCGAAACGGGAAAGAAAATTACTTATCAGCATCAATAGATATGACAGTGGTTTTGTAAAAATAAACTTCGCGTATTCGCGGTTTTCAACCGCGTCTTTTATAAAAGCTAAAAGAGATTCAGCATTGATAAGCAAACCGTTATTTTTAAGCCGCTCGTCAATCTGTTTTATCTGTTTTTCGGAAAATGTAATTGTCCGTTCCGGGCTTGATCTTTTAGGATGACCGTTAAAATAATGTTCAAAAGCTTCATCATAACGCGGTGAACTTATGTCGTAAGTTCCGGGTCGTATATGCCCCCATATTTTCAAAAAATCTTCTTTCGATAATTTCTCTAAATCATTGGCAAGCCGTTTTGCTATTGTATTCAAAGAATTCATATACGCGTCATATTCACGCAAAGTAATAATATTTGTATTTACAAACGATTTTAAGAATTGCACCGCTATAAACGCCGCTCTTGCGATACCGGCAAACGGCAGCGTCCCATACCTTTTGCAGTCCTCGATAATCCAATATATCTTGTCGATTACGGCGGTATTGGAATTTACAATATCATCAAATCGGGTAGAAAGCATATTTATCTTTGCCAAATCTGTCTTATACACACCGCCGCCGTCCGGCCTTATGATATTGTTTGTAAGATTCAACAATGATTTTTCTATCGCGGTTGTCTCTGATTTTGAAAATCCGGCGGTTTTTAACTCTTCAAGTTTTTGCGGCAAATCAAGATAAAAACATGAATGAACAATCTTGAATTCAATTTTATCATGATAGCTTGGCGTCGAATATAATTTTTGAAGGTAGTATTCAACAAGTTTTTTTGCCGTAGTGTTTTCAAGACCTTTTGGAATAAAAGAATTAAAATCAACTCTAACGTCAATAAAAGGCACGCCAAGAAAAGAGACCAGCAGAGGATGAGAGCGCAAATTTCTATAACCGTAATTATCGCGCTGATACGCCCAAACATTATCGGTTACCAGCTCTTTGTACAGCGAAAGCGCAAGTTTTTTAGGCTTAACACCGATTATTTCCGCCGGATTCCAGTCAGGCATGACTCCAAAAATCGCTTTCTCACCCAAAAGATTAGGATGCGGCTGCTGAAGTTTTTCTATTTTTTTATAAACTTTGTAAAGCCCCTCTGTTAAATCAAGATACGGCGGTTTTTTGCCCGCGGTTATTACAGGACGGACTTGAAGTATATAAATGTCCGCGTCTTGTGTAACGGCAAATTCAATATCAATAAACCTGTTTTCAAACAGTATTTCAAGTTCGGCAACCGCTTTAATTACATTATTTATATCTTGATCCCTGCATTTATGCTCGCAATGTTTATATTGAATATATGTTTTCGCGCGGTCTGTCATGCCGCCCGTTATCGTATTGGTTTTGCCCGATTCATCATAATTTATCACATAATACGGGGCAAGTGTCGAAATATCGCAGCTAAACGCGACTCCCGCAAGTTTTACATTTTGCAGCATAGGCTGTATAAAAACTTCATTTTCATCATCCGCGTCATCATAAGAATCAAACACTGTTTTTATAGCGTTATTTACCGCGCCTGTATCTTTCAGTCCAACATTCAATACACTGAGAAACGCGCCGGCGTTAGATTTGCTCTGCGAATCCTCATTTTTCGCCGATGAACGCACCGCAATAAAACCACAGTCAAAAAAGCCGCGCAGTTTTTGAAAAAATTGAACAGAGGCAGTCTCATTATCCACGGTTTCAAAATATTCCTTTGCGGAAAAATGAAATACCGGCAATGTTTTTGCCGTACGCAATTTATTGTGAAGCTTAAAAAGAGTACGCGCCTTAGATTCAAAAACAAGAGGCATATCAATTTATCCTTTGCGCCGTCCATGAACGCATTTTATAAGGAACGACAACGTCTTCGAGCGGCGCTATTATTTGTTCAATCATCAATAAAATTTGTTCAAAACGTTCCGGCCCGGCCTGCGCCTGAATATCGTTTACGGAACGCCACACATTCATATAACGCTCTTTTGTCATAGTTTCTGAATAATCAGTTTCAATGAACCGGACATTTGTAAAATGTCCGGTAGAAACAAGAACTTCTTCCCAATTTTTTGTATAAGCCTGACTGCCGGAAGATACTCGTTTTAATTCCGGCACGATTTTTTTTATGCAGTTTTCAATTTCAGTATGCAGCGGAGATGCGGAAACATTTCGTGTATTCCATAAAATTGTTATGAAGCCATGACTATTTAGCACACGATAAAATTCGGGAAGTGATTTAGCCGGATCCGTCCAGTGAAACGACGATGCCATCGTAAGCCAATTTACCGAATCCGTTTCCAATCCGGTTTCCTCGCCGGAACCGGTCATCCATTTAATAAACGGGAATTCCTTTGTATACACGATTCCTTCTTCACGCATCGCGGCGTTTGGTTCAACCGCGTAAATTTTATTTATACCCATTTCCGCCAAAACCTTTGTTAATTTCCCTGTACCCGCGCCGACATCGGCCAGAGTAATGTCTTTAAGATCTTTTCCCATTAACTTTAATATCTCACCCAAAAGAACAGTATCGTAAGCAGGTCTGTTTACATACTGTTTTGCCAAATTTGTAAAATCACCTAATTGTATTTTTTCCATTTTGTCTCCACCTTATACAGGCGGAGAACAATTGTTTTTTTCTTACACCGCCTTCTCCGCCGTCCAGGCGCGTGTCGTATATTGAATTTTAAAACTAGCCGGCAATGCCTTTCGCATCTCTAGTGTAATCTTACCAAAAAGCTCCTGCCCGTCTTTTGTATCCAAGTCCCAGTATTTGTTTTTAACGCTCTGCCAAGCCAGAATATATTCATCAATAGTCCGGTCTACATCAAAGTCAAGCTCTATAAAACAAATATTTCTGAACAGCGCGGAATGTTCCTTAAGGAAGGGACGCTGATCTTCACGCCGCACGCCGCGGTCATAGTCCGGGACAAATTGTTCAATTATGTCCTCCGCCGTTTTCTGTATCGGGTCCGAAAGGTTGCGATGATTCCACATACAGGTAAAATATGCGGGTTTGGGGGGGGGGGGGGTGATTCTATACGATTCTTTTAACCCAAGCTCACGGTCAATCACATTAAAACTGCTGCCAAAAGTTACCCAGTTATACTTGTTCGATTCCAAACCTGTCTCCGTGCCGGTCCCCGCCGCCCATTTTACATTGTATGATCTTGTAGTCGCGATTCCGATTTCACGCATAGCGTCATTTGGTTCGACTGCTGTAACATCGAATCCGCGTTCAAGCAGCATCGTTGTTAAATTGCCCGTGCCAGCGCCTATGTCCGCAACTTTAAAACCGGCCGTTTTTTTAGCTCCGGTATATTCTACAAGCATATCTATCACTTTGGGAGCGTAGTTTGGCCTGTACCGATAGAATTCCGCGTGTTTTGAATAATCCCACGACGGCCCGCTTGCCGCCGGAGTCTTGTCCATCGTTTCAATTCTCTTTACCATAAATTCCTAACCTCTCTATAATTTTATTCACCGTAACGTCAGGCGTTCCGGTACTGGTTATTTTAATTACATAATCATCATGACATGGTTCATCAATGCTTTGATCAAGCCCTGAAACATTAATGCCGAGGGAATACAAATCTTTTTTATTCCGTCTTTTAAGTTCTTCCATCGAAACATCAAGATAAACTATAAGCGGATCGTCAAAACTATTGTAAATAAAATCATGTATTTCCTTATATAATGACATGGTCGCGCAGACAACATTCAAATCCTGATCGCAAAGATATTTACACATTTTAACGATGCGCCGCGCGTTCTTTATCCTGTCTTCAACGCTATAGCCTAGATCATTGTCAAAAATATCTCTAAAATCATCGCCGTCTATCATTA
>JAISCO010000425.1 GCA_031265535.1 Spirochaetaceae bacterium
TACAAGGTTTAGTAATTATGGAGTTTTTATGACAAAACAGAATAACATTGACTATGCCGCGCTCAAAAAAGGCGGCTTTATGCGGCAAGTACAAAAAGAATACTTTTCGATGCGCTTAAAAGTGGTCGGGGGACAGCTTAGCTGCAAACAGCTCGAAAAAATCGGCGAGGCCGCCGCGAAATATGGAAAAGGCTACGTACACCTTACATCGCGGCAGGGCGTGGAAGTGCCGTTTATCAATATTAAAGATGTGGATGCGGTAAAAAAAGAACTAGCGGAAGCGGGCGTGCCGGTTGGAGTTTGCGGCCCGCGGGTACGCACAATAACCGCTTGCCAGGGCAGCGCGGTCTGTCCTTCGGCGGCCATAGAGACGACCGGACTCGCGGAAGAATTGGATAAACGTTATTTTGGCAGAGAACTGCCGCATAAATTCAAAATAGGCATAACAGGATGCGTAAACAACTGCCTTAAAGCCGAAGAAAACGATCTTGGCGTTAAAGGCAGCGTTCTTCCCGAATGGCGTGGGGCATCCTGTTCATTTTGCGGAGTTTGTGAGGCCGTATGCGCGTATAACGCCATAAAAATAACAGAAGAGGCAGGAGAAAAACACCTTAACTTTGATAAAAACGCCTGCTTATACTGTGGAAAGTGCATCAAAAGCTGTCCGGAGGACGCATGGCAGGGAAAAAACGGCTATTTGCTATCTTTTGGAGGAATGTTTGGGAACGAAATAAAGCCGGGAAGCCACCTTTTGCCGCTTTTATTCGAAAAAGAACAAGTTTTTAAGACAGCCGACACGGTGATTCGCTTCTATGAACTCAATGGAAAAGCGGGAGAACGATTAGGAAAAACGATTACCCGCATAGGAATTGCTTATTTACAGAAAGAATTGAGCGCGGCGCTTGGACTTTGAACACCGTGCGTTTCACGTTATTCGCATATTTTTGCGCGGCTTTGCAAACCTCGTATACACTTAAAACAACTTTTGAAGCCTCCAGGAGACGGTATACGAAAACTTTCCGGTTTTGTTGTCATTGTTCAATTTTAGACCAAAACGCCCTAATTTTCCGCTGACAGACGCGCTGATAGAACTTGTGACATGCGCCTCTTTTTTGTCTACACGATTATATGAAAGCGCGCCTTTCAACGTTACAAAACGAATCATGCAGGATATCCCGCCCGAAAATTTCAGCGAGTCAAACTCATGATCTGACGCATAGTTTGGATACGGGTAAATTGCATCCCCTATGCGCGCGGCGGTATGCTGGTTAACAGTTATACTGAAATCAGGACGTAAGGGCCCCACGCTGAATAAAGCCCCAAACGAAATCCCGTCAACTATCCGCTCCCATGACTGGGCGTCCCGTTCCATCGCTAATGACACACGATTGATGCGGAACATACTGCTTTTATTCACAGGAAAACGGAAATAAACATTTGTTACACTGCGGTCAAACGGTTTTTGCCAAGCGGCGGCGCGCAGTACCGAGTATACGCGGACCAGCATATTGCGGCTGCCTTCCCATACAAATTGCGCGGCGCTTCTGAACCCCGATCCGGGAATATAGCCGTCGAATCCTGAAAACATATCCCCCGCTCCGTCTGCGGCAAATGAAAAGCGCCATGGCCCGCCGCCAAATTTCAAGGCGATATTCGCGTAAATATCCATGCCCCACGCAAATATTTCAGAGTGGGCAAAATCTCCGGCAAAACTAAAATAGGGGTTTGAAAATACCGTACTCAGCGCGTAGAACCTTAATTTACGCGCCGGAAGATATGGCTTATCGGAAAACCATGCCGTCATTTTACGTTCTTCAAGCTGCCGTTCAGTGGATAAAGCCTCAATTCTAAACGCGGACTTAAACGGCAGCCGCGTACCCGCCCCGTAAGTAAAAATCGTATTTGTGTTTTTATCAATTTGTGTCGAAAAGTATGCGTTGAACGGGCCTATTACCGGGGTCAATAAATCCATGTACATGACGGCCGTTTCCATATCTCCGGCGGAAGTTCTAAGATCCGCGTTCGATACACTATGAGATTCAAACCACGGCGCGGCGCGCGACCATATATTACGGGTGCGCTTTATCAATCCTTGTGTATCGACACGGCCATATAGCAATCTTGAACCGGTGGATTTGTGATAAAGCCCGGTTCCCAGCGCGTTGATTCCCGCATCAGTGTGATCCCAGGGCGGCACAGGATATTTGCTGTTGAGTTGCCCGCGAAGCGATAAGCTAAAGGGAGCGTACAATCGCAGATCTAAGCGGTTGCTAAAATCACCGCCTTCCACCCACGAGCCGCTTTCCAGAACATCAAATTCAAAAAGTTTACTGCCGCCGCTTGAATCAGTCTGCTCCGCTCCAGCGTCAGTCTGCGCTGCTCCAGCATCAGTCTGCCCTGCTCCAGCATCAGTCTGCTCCGCTCCAGCATCAGTCTGCCCTGCTCCAGCGTCAGTCTGCCCTGCTCCAGCGTCGGTCTGCCCTGCTCCAGCGTCGGTCTGCTCCGCTCCGGCGTCAGTCTGCTCCGCTCCAGCCATTGAAACAAAATGCGCCGCGGTAAGCATGGCAAGCGTAAAAATAATTTTGCCCAACATTAACGCTTTCATACCCTAATATGCGTGAAGCCAGGAAATGTACTTGAACGAAATTGAAAGTCAGCATATAAAATATACGTTTATCACATATTTGAGTCTTTTTTTATGAAAAACGCATACGACTCACAGCGTATTCCCCGCGTGCTAAGTAAAAGGTAAGAAGCAAAAGGTCTTAAGTAAAAGGTAAGAAAAAAGTAAAATGTAAGAAGTAAAATGTAAAAAGTATCAAATCCTGAAATAGGTTGACAAATTTTTACGCAACCCTGCGGTGCATTTTTTCAGGCGTCTCATAATCCTCGTTGTTAATTGTTCCTTCTTCCTTCTTCCTTGTGAACCAGTATCTCACAAAATTTAAAGCAAAATACACAATAGCGGAAATATAATACTGGAGGTTACAATGAGTACCAAAAAATATGTTATCAGCATAAGTAAATTACAAAAAGCCGCTATACTGCCGCTTCTCCTTATTTTTCTGACGGCAGCCTCGTGCGTGGACTCGTGCGGCGTTTACACCGGCATGGCAGACGGGCAAAGGCCCGCGAGCCTTTCCATAGCGACATGGAATGTACAGGCTCTGTTTGACGGGCAGGACGACGGCGTGGAGTATGAAGAGTATAGTGCCGCCAACGGCTGGAACGATGAAAAATACCGCGCCCGGCTCAATAATATATCAAAAGCGATACAAACAATAGAAAAGAAGGGGCCGGACATAATTGCCCTAATCGAAATAGAAAAACTGGACATTCTAAAATACATGGCGCAGGATTATCTGGCGGACAGCGCTTACAAGTATAGCAGCTTTGCCGGATTACAGGGCTATTCGCTGGGGGTTGGACTTTTAAGCCGGTATCCACTGACAAAAACACTTTCACATTCATCTAATATCAACGGCGCTATCCTACCGCGTCCGGTGGCCGAAGTCTGGCTGGAAGCGGAAGGCCGGCCCATAATCATCTTTATATGCCACTGGAAATCGAAACTGGGTGGGGATATAGGCACAGAACCGTTACGGCGTGACGCTGCCCGCGTGATATTACGCCGCGTAGACGCGATAAAACAACAAAATCCGGATATACCTATTCTGATTTTAGGAGATTTGAACGAAAACCATGATGAATTTATCCGCCATGACAGCGAATTACTCTGCGCCCTCCTTCCCGATTCGCCGGAGGCCGCAAAGCTAACCGGATATAGCGGTGAATCAGAGTATGACGATCCCCCAAAACCGCACGGAGCGCAAGATTTCTTTATATTAAGCACTGAAAAACCGCCGCAAAGCTCGTTTTTCAGCGACGCGGAGGGCATATTTTACACGCCGTGGGGAACAGAACTGGAAAAAGGCTCATACTATTACAGCGGCAGTTGGGAAACAATAGACCACTTACTGCTCAACAAAGCCTTTTTCGATTCCAGCGGCTGGGAATTCAAAGACGCGGCGGTAATAGACGGCGAACCCTTTGTCAACACAAAAGATGAGCCCGACTCGTACAACACACGCTCCGGCTATGGTCTAAGCGACCATCTGCCCTTGCTATTAACACTGATAAACAAAGGGCATTAAGCCGCGGAAGACTGAACGCGCAAAGCGCGTTCAGCTTAGCGCGATGAATCGCGGCAAAGCGCAAACTCCACTAATAAAATTGCCGTGTTTTGCGTGATGATTTTGCTTGACATACGAATCCCTTAATAATACAATTCGTAAAGACGTGGGATTTCCCGCGCATTAAAAGGCCGAATGTCGAGTTCATTTGGGTAGCTCCGGCGCAAGCGCCGGACTTTGATGACACTCGAAGTTTGCCTAAAACATTCAGGAGAGTAAATGAAAAAACTAATGACAAAAAGAGCGCGCATCTTATGCTGCGCGTGGCTGCTGGTAATTTTCTGTGCGGGCGCCGTGTTTGCCGGCGCAAAGAAACAAGTAAATCATGAAACACGGACCATAACGGACCAGTTAGGAAGAACTGTAAGCGTCCCGGCCGATGTAACCAGTGTGGTTGTTTTGCAGCATCAAACGCTTAATATTATTGTGCAGTTGAACGCTGTGGATAAAGTAAGCGGGATTCTTTCGAGTTGGAAGCGTCAGCTTGGGCCAAATTATGCGCGTCTTGCACCAAGTTTGGCGAATCTCCCTATGCCGGGTGATTTAAGCGAGGTCAATATCGAAAGTTTGCTTGCCATCCAGCCGCAGGCCGTCTTTGTTACAAACTATGCGCCGCCTGAGATGATTGAACAGATTGAAAATGCCGGACTGCCCGTTATAGCAATTTCGCTTAGGGAAGACGCGGAAAGTGAGCGGGCAAAAATAAATCCGGTTATGGAGGATGAAGAGACCGCCTACAATAACGGGCTTAAAACAGGCATACGTTTGATAGGCGAGGTTTTGAACCGCCGGAAAGAAGCGGAAGAGCTGATTAACTATACGTTTGAACACAGGGAAATTGTCGACAGCCGTATAAAAGACATAGCGCCCGGACAGCGCATTCGTACTTATATGGCAAATCCGGATCTTAACACTTACGGTTCAGGAAAATATACCGGACTTATGATGATACACGCGGGGGCTATGAATGTAGCGGCTTCTACAATTGAGGGCGCAAAGCAGGTTTCTATGGAACAGGTTCTGGCGTGGAATCCCGATGTCATTTTTGTGCAGGAACGTTATCCCGACGTTGTTACAGAAATTAACTCAAGCCCGGCATGGACTGGTATTAACGCGGTAAAAAATGGCAGGGTTTATCTAATGCCTGAATACGCGAAAGCGTGGGGCTATCCGCAGCCGGAAGCTATCGCGATTGGTGAACTCTGGATGGCAAAAAAACTATATCCTGAACGTTTTGCTGATATTGACATGCAAAAAGAAGCGAATGATTATTATGAACGCTTTTACCATACTACATATCAAGGCTATTAGTGCCGGAATACTCAGAAAATAGAATTGCTTTGCTGCCGCTGTTAGTCTGCATTTTGCTGGCGGCGGCATTTCTGTCTTTGGGACTGGGAAAATTCCCGTTGTCGCCCGCGGCGGTACTCAATGTACTGTTCAATCCCGCCGACGCGCCGCCAATGCACTATCAGGTCATTTGGACTATACGCATCCCCAGAATCCTTAGCGCCCTTCTTGCCGGGGCGCTGCTGGGACTTTCCGGCGCGGCTCTGCAAGGCGTGTTTCACAATCCGCTTGTTGACCCGCACGTTATCGGCGTAAGTTCCGGCGCGGCGGCGGGCGGGACATTCGCGATACTTTTTGGCGCCCCCTATCTGTTGATGATGACAAGCGCGTTCTGCGCCGGACTTCTTGCTCTCTTTCTTGTGTATGCGCTGGCCCGCGTTTTTAAACAAAGCTCCAATCTCATTCTTGTGCTTGCCGGCGTTATTTTAAGCGGATTTTTTAGCGCTCTGGTGAGTTTAATGCAGTACCTTGCCGATACCGAAACAAAACTGCCCAGCATTGTATTTTGGTTGATGGGAAGTTTTGCGACTGCCGATTGGAATAAGCTGTTATTATTTGCTATACCCGGTTTAATATCCGCTTTTGTTATACTGCGGCTCCGCTGGCGGATAAACGTGCTTTCTATGGGCGATAAAGACGCGCGTACACTCGGAATTGATGTAAAATTCGCCAAATGGCTAATACTTGTTATGTGCGCAATGAGCGTCGCCGCGCAGGTGGCGGTAAGCGGCAGCATTGGATGGATAGGGCTTGTGATACCGCATTTTGCGCGCCTGCTTACGGGGGTAGACCACCGCAAGCTGCTCCCAGCTTCATTTGCGCTTGGCGGAACTTTTATGATACTTGTAGACGATATTGCCCGTATGCTTACAGCCGCTGAAATCCCATTGGGCATCATAACCGCGCTCTTTGGGGCGCCGCTTTTTACACTGCTGCTGATTAGACACGCGAGGAATAATCTATGAACGGGGCGAACGGGGCGAACGAGGCGCTTGAACTTTCATCGCTTGAAACCGGCTATGAAACGGCGCTCATAGAACCTCTTAATCTCTATTGTGAGGGCGGGGAGATTACAGCCGTGTTAGGTTCAAACGGCAGAGGGAAGACGGCGCTGCTGCGCACGATTGCCGGCGCTTTACGTCCGCTTGGAGGTAAAATCACGTTTTCCGGTGATTTTGGGTATGTGCCGCAGCTTTTTACTTCGCATTTTTCCTATACGGCGCTGGATATTGTACTTATGGGACGGGCTCGTCATATTAATCTTTTTTCACTGCCTTCAGAAAACGATATTGAAATAGCGCGTCAATCCCTGCGGCAGTTGGACATCCTTGACCTGGCTCACCGCTCTTTTAACACACTGTCGGGCGGGCAGCGTCAAATGATTCTTATAGCCCGCGCCTTAGCTACTCAAAGTAAACTCCTTTTACTTGATGAACCGACCGGCGCCCTTGATTTGCAGAATCAAAGTGTTGTACTAAAACTGCTTAAAAGTCTGGCAAAAAACACGAAAATGAATATATTTTTTTCTACGCATGAACCAACGCAAGCGTTACTGATAGCGGATAATACACTACTGTTTCTTCCCGAAAAAAAATGGCTTTTTGGTAAAACCGGCGGCATACTTACCGAAGACAATTTGCGCCGCGCTTATGGCGTAAAAATTAAATTCGCGGCTCTTCCCGGCGGCGGACGCGCGCTTGTCCCGGAATTCGAGCTTTAATGAGCCGCTAAAGCTAAAGAATATTTGAAAAACTATTAGCCCAAACATCAGGTTTTTAGGCGCGTTTCCGGCGCAAAGTGCCGGGTTCAACGCAAGCGCAACTGATATGGGGGGATATGCTCTGCGCAAACTCCATGCATGCAGGGAGCGCTTACTACCGTTCTTTGGTGTTTTCTGCTTCCTCAGATATGGATTGTGTGCCGTTATCGGCGGTTTCGTCTGTTTCTTCAACTTCCGGTATTAAGGGGGGGGGGGGGGGAGATTGCCGGATACTGTGTCGCTATTTCGGTGAGTATTGCCGTTATGTTATCTGACGTTATATCCGTTGTCTCAAGTGTGTTGAAGCCGCCGCCAAATTGGATTGTACCGTTGCCGCCGGCGGCAAAATCGAATGATATTTGTTCCCATGTTTCTATGGTTTTTGTTTCCGGCGTTTCAACGCCGATGCTTACGGTGACGGATGTTTCAAAGAATTGAAAATCAAGCGCGGCGGAAATAAAGCCGTCTTCGTCATATATTAGCGGTACCTGCGCCTCGTATGTTTCGTCTTTGTAAAACACGCGGAGTACTAGGGTTTGTTCGCCGAGTGCCGCTTGGACGGCGCAGCTGCCGTTAGCAGGGTCAAGGTTTTGCAGCAGCGCCGACAGCAGCAGACTGTCGGCGGCGGTGTTTACCGGCGCGAAGCGAAAAAATATTTCTCCGCTTCCTTCGTTTACTTGTATTTGTTTGAATAAGTCTCCCGGCATTTGGTAGCTATCCCGCGCGCCTACCGCGAGTCCATAGCTTCCTGATACAGGCAGCCATTGTACCTGGGGGGCTTCCGCGCCTTCTATTTTGATGAGTTCGGCGGTGATGCTTGCGGGATCTCTTGTGTCTTTGAGGTTTCCCCATAGGCGGTACCACCGGTTTAGCTGTATTTCCATGTCGGCGTAGCGCCCTTCTCGCCCGTGCCGTTGTGATACCGGCAGCGATACGCTTCGACTTATGCCGTGTATGAACGGGTGCCGGTTGGGGTTGAACGGAAATACTTCTGTGCGTATGTTCTGAAAGCCGTTTTGATTGGGGGCTATCCAGAATATGCGGTTTGCGCCGGTGTATGCGGGGCCCTCGCTTATTTTTTCTTTTCCGTTGTACCAAATGATGTATGGTTTGACTTCGGAGGATGCTTCCAATACTACTTCTAGCATGACTTTTTCGCCGGGCGGTACTATTCCAGCTGTCGCTGATATGCCGGGGAGGTAACTTGCGATGTCGTCTATTCTTAGTTTTTCACCCGCAAGGTAGTAAAACGGTTTTTCTACGCTGTTGAGTATCGCGCCGTTGGATGCTATTACGTCAAAGACGATTGTGTAAAAACCTGCCGGTAAGCCGCTGTCGAGATTTAGTTTGGGCAGTTCGCCGTATATGTTTTCAACGTTGATTATTGCCGTGGGCTTGGCATAACGGCTTGAGGCGTTTGTTACCGTGGTGTTGTCGTAGCTGCCCCCTGCCGGTTCTTTGGCGGGTGTGTTATTTTCTTTGCCGGATTCCGGAGTATCCGTTGTTTCGAGCGGCGGCGAGGTGTCTTGTTTTTTGTCTGTTTCCGTGGCCGCCGTTGTGTTTTTTACGGAGAGCGGCGCTGGGTTTTCCGTGTTGGCTCCTGTGGATGATTTTGTTGTATTTTCTTCCGTTTTTTCGGCGGGCGCTTCTTTGTCCGTTTCCGTTGATTTTTCGGAGTTTGTTTCTTCAGAGTTTACCGTGCCGCTGTTTTCGGTGGTATTGCCTTCTTCTGTTTCCCAGTTCGAGGCGCTGTGACCGGGGAGCATGTATATTATTCGGGTGCCGTTTTCGTCGCCCCTCTCGTCTTTAAGGTATATACCCAGGGCGGAGATATCCGGGTCGCTTTGTATGTTAAAGTCAAAGTATGGCGATATTTCGCTGTCGTTGGCAAGTATTGCGCATTCGTCTAAGGATAAGCCGTTTATTTTCGCGTTTGCCTTGTAAACTTTTCTTGATGATAAGGCCATGTCCAGTTCGCCGCACCCGGTAATCAGCGCGCTCAGTGTAAGGATGGACAGTATTAGCCGCAGCTTATTCATACTTATAATACATTATAGCTTTATATAAATGAAATATCAAATAACCAAAGGACAGGGAGGGAGGGAAGGAAGACAAAGTAAAAAGGAAGAAGGAAGAAGGAAGAAGGAAGAAGGAAGAAGGAAGAAGGAACTTTTTCTACTTTTTTACATAAGGGCGCATTTTTTGCTTCGCAAAAAACCGGGCTTTGCGGGGCTACGCTTCGCTCCGGCCACGGCTCCGCCGTGTCTGCTCGCCCCTGCGGGGCGGCCCCCCTACACTCCCTTTCGCGGAAGAAGCTCCGGCAAAGCCGGAGCCGGAAAACTGTCCTCCTGTCCCCTTGACCACTATCCATTGCTAATTGTTACCACAAATTTTCTAAAAGTAAAACTGCCGGCGAAAATTTCAAGAGGCTTGACAGTTTATTAATTGAATGGTAGCCTTAACTAACAATGAATGTTATAAAAACCGCACTGAAGAAAGCTCTTAGATGGCCGTTCCGCAAGAAAATTTATCATCTGCGGGTCAAGTTTAGTCCAAGGGGCGGTGTATTTTCATACATTATCGGTATCCCCCCCCCCCCCCAGCAAACACGCACATACATGAAGCAAGTGTTTTAGCATACCGGTATATAGCAATAGGGCTTTTTGTCCAAAAATACGGTTTAAGCTCAAAGAAATTCCAGCCTCATTACAAGAAATTCACTCTGAATTTCCAATCGCCTAACTCAAATTCATTGGCAACTAAGCCGGGATTCACGGCGAATTCACCATTGTTCAGCATAAAATTGCAATCCATCAAATCCATTAATTTTCTCACTTTTTCACAAGCAAAACCGCCCGTAAGGGTTGTTTATATTGCCGGCGGGCATACGCATAAGGAGTTGTATTATGAAAAACATACAATTTATTGGTTTACCGGCCATGTTGCTGGTACTGGCGCTGTTTTTAGCTGATTGTGATCACAATAGCCGCCCAGAGTATGTATGGCTTGCGGATTTGCAAAATCCGTTTGTAGGAAGTTGGGAATCGAAAATCCCCAGCATGGACAACGCGAGAATGGTCTCTGAATATAAATCTGACGGGACATTTACCTGCGGCTTCCCTGAGGTCTCAGGATTTGAGGGTCCTTTTTACGGCGGCTATTCGGTAACAGACGATATTTTAATATGCTGGCTTGATTATGAGGGTGAGTCGGCATATAAATTCAAAGTCGTTGACAACAATAAAATAAATGTTACCGAATATGACGATTTGGAAGAAGGCAATACCACGCCGTTTGTCCGCGTCCCCGGTTCCGCCGTCAATAGGGAAAACAAGCCGCTTTCACTTAATAATGTGTTTATCGGAAAATGGCAGGCAGAAATCCCCAGCATGGACAACGCAAAAATGCTCTCCGAATATAAATCCGACGGTAAATTTACCTGCGGCTTCCCTGAAGTCTCAGGATTTGAGGGACCCTTTTACGGCGCGTATATTGTATTTACGAACAGTAATATTTATATCAGTTCGGGGACCTATGCCAGTAATGTTATGGTAAGCTATACCGCTTTTGAGGGAGCCGCGTCATACACATTCAATGTAACTGACGGCGGCGGCGGCACCATAAGCGTTACCGAAATTACCGGATTAGAGGGCGGCACATTTACAGTGGGCAGTACCTCAATGTTTACCCGTGTCCAAAATTAGAGCAGCAGGCGGGGGGTGGCGGAAGACCGCCTTAGGCGGGCTGTAGACAGGGGGGCGCGACTATGATGCAACGGTTTGCGATGATGTATGGAAACAGCGCCCCCCTTCTGATATAGAAAAATAGCCACAAATTACGCGAATTAACACGAATTATCGAAGCGGAGACAAAGCCCCCTGACCGCCGCTATCGACTTGAACGCCGTGTCCCGCCCAGCGAGGCGGGAAGGTACTAGCGCGGAGCGCACTGAAACCCGCTGGCGGGCTAGCGCGGAGCGCACTGAAACCCGCTGGCGGGCTAGCGCGGAGCGCACTGAAACCCGCTGGCGGGCTAGCGCGGAGCGCACTGAAACCCGCTGGCGGGCTAGCGCGGAGCGTATGTAAACCCACTGGTGGGCTGGCGGGCGCGGAGCGCATTAAAACCCACTGGTGGGTATACCAAACAGTTCAAGTTCCGGTTTTTCAACACGGATATCATCGCCATTTACTAGGATTTCAATTCGACTTTCGATTTTTTCAAGTTCCTTTTCCAACGTACGGGCAAGTTTTACCCCTTCCTCGAAAGCCGCGATCGCGTCGCTCAACGGTATGTCGCTCCTGCGTACCTGCTCGCCTAGTTTTTCAAGATGTTCCAGCCTCTCTTCAAAATTTTTCATAGCCGTCCCCTTTGTGTCAGCAGATTCTAACACTCCATAATTTGTATAAATAGATATGCAAAATAATATTTTCAAGCATCGAGCCGCCCGCCCGCGCGATAAGATCATATTCGGCGCAAATAGATATGCACTGATCGGCGGAGTCTAGGCCAAATGTCCGTCCCGCGTTGGCATAATCGCGTTTACTTTTTGCGGTAGAGATACCGATAGTTTTTAATTCAGCGTCAGAGGCCGCTCCCCGCGCCGCAAGCTCGCAGTAATCACGAAAACGCTTAAAACACCATGTAAGGCCGGCGATAATAGCGACGGACGTTTCCTGTCCGGCGATCAGAGTATTCAATATTTCGATACTTTTTGACAAATTGCCCGCGGCAAGCGCCGAAAAAAGCGTAAATGCGGATTCACTTCGAGTATGGGAAAGCCATTTTTCAACCTCATCCGCCGTAATTGACGCGGCGTTTCCCCTGCCCGCGAACAGCATCAGACGGGAACATTCACGCCGCAAAGCGTCCGTATTATTTTCTACCAATTCCAAAATCGCGTTTACGGCATCTTCGTCAATAAAAAAACCTTCGCGCCTGAAATATGAGCGCACCCAATCAGGCTTTTTATTATCAAACAATTCCCAAAAAATATGTTTAGCGCCTTTTGGAAGGGCGTTTTCTATTGTCCGGTCAACACTGTTTCCATCTGAAATCATAATCAATGTTGTATTATCTACAGGGGCTTTTATGTACGCCGCAATACTTGCGGTATCATCCTTCTTTTTTAATAATTCGGCGTTTTTAATAAAAATTAAACGGGATTCAGAGAATAATGAACCATTTAATAAAAAAGAACTAATATCGGCGGCGGGAGTATCGCCGGCATAAAAAGACGTTTCTTCCGGAGGCGCGCCGTATTTTTTTGTTATTTCAGCGCGTATACGCCCGATCTCGTCCTGTTTTTCGCCTAACTCGGGACCTACAAATAAAAAACTTTCACCTTTAGACATAACAAAATCAATAAGAACGTATTACGCAGGCAAGATGCCCTACGATGCTGACATCACGACAGTAAATAGGATAGTACGCGGGATTCTCGGATTGCAGTTTTATATTTTCATTCCGCTTAAAAAACCTTTTCAGCGTATAACCGTCGTCCAGCATTGCCACCACAATATCGCCGTTTTTGGCAGTTTCTACCTTTTCAATTATCACGGTATCGCCGTCCATCACGCCCGCGCCATTCATAGAATCACCGCGTACAATCAATGCAAAATAATTCCTTCGGTTTTTTAACAAAGAATGATGTACACGTATGCTGCCCAAGTAGTTTTCTTCAGAAAGTATACGCGGGCCGGCGGCAACTTCGCCCAATATAGGTATATCAATGAAACTATTGGCCGCTTTATCCTCGAATTCGCCGTTGATGATTTCCATTGTGCGGGAACTCTTATCACACATTCTGAGTTTCTGTTTTTTCTTTAATGCCGCCACATGATCGTATGCGGCTTTCACGGTGATCTCGAAATACCCGGCAATCTGTCTGAATGTAGGCGGATAATTATGTTCGGCTATAAAATGCGCGATGAAATTTAACACAAGTTGTTGGCGCTCTGTTAGTTCCTTCATAATAAGTTTCCTGTCCCCCCTTTTTTTCTATTGCTATAATTGCTATAATTGCTATAATTGCTATAATTTTTTTTCAATGCCAAATTTACGCAATTTTGCGTGAAGGTTTCCGGGATAAATCCCGATAGCTTCCGCGGTACGCGACATAACATAATCATTTTTTTTCAATTGATATTCCAGATAACGTTTTTCAAACAATTCTTTTGCCAGACTGTATGATGATTCCAGTATATCATTGTCAAGCGGATTTTGACAAGAGATTGTATCATCGTTTTTATTTTGTGGTTTTCCGCCATTGTTCGGAAAAAATAGATTTATCAGGGCGTCGCGTCCTATATTATCATCATCGCAAAGAACGGCAATACGCTCCGCTAAATTTTTTAATTCACGTACATTGCCGGGCCAGGGATATTCTTTAAGGTAAGCGCGAGCGTCATCGTCGAATGTAAAAGTGCGCGCGCCTGCTTCGCGTAAAAAATGATGCAGCAAAGGCTCAATATCGCTTTGGCGTTCCCGTAACGCGCTCATGTGTACCGGTATAACATTTAAGCGGAAAAATAAGTCCTGTCGGAACAAACCTTTACTACAAGCGTCTTCAAGATTTTTATTGGTGGCGCTGACTATGCGCACGTCAACAGGGATACTTTTTTCACCGCCCACACGTTCTATCTTTTGTTCCTGAATCGCGCGAAGAACTTTCGCCTGGGCGTTAAGCGACATATCGCCTATTTCATCAAGGAAAAGAGTGCCGCCGGACGCCAATTCAAAACGCCCGCGGCGTCTGGACGCCGCGTCTGTGAACGCGCCTTTTTCGTGGCCAAACAACTCACTTTCGATCAGATTGTCGGGTATCGCGGCGCAGTTTACTTCCACAAACGCCGCGTTTGCGCGTGAAGACAGTTTATGTACGGCGCGGGCCACCAGTTCTTTACCGCTGCCGTTTTCTCCGGTTATCAGTATACGGGCGTTGCTGGCCGCCGCCTGTTTAATCAGATTGCGTATCTGTTCTATTTGGGGACTATCACCAATTAATTCATTACCCATATTCGCGTTTCGTTTGAGCGCCGCATTTTCTTCACGAAGATTTATAAGCGAAAGCGCGTTTCTGCAAACGGTCAACAGTTTGTCGATTGAAAGCGGCTTTTCAAGATAATCGAAAGCGCCTAACTTTACCGCTTTGACAGCCGTATCAATATTGGCGTGCCCGGAAATTACTATTACTTCAGTCCCCGGCCAAAGCGAGCGTATCTTTTCAAGGGCTTCTATGCCGCCCATTTTTGGAAGCAGCACATCAAGTATGACAATGGATATTTCATTCCGCGATAATAATTCCATGCCCGAAACAGCGTCTTCCGCCATGAATGTGGTATAACCCTCGTCTTCCATGATTTCAGCCATAGCCGTCCGTATCGCCCGCTCGTCATCTATCACTAAAATATTATGCATA
>JAISCO010000434.1 GCA_031265535.1 Spirochaetaceae bacterium
GGGGAGCGGCGGCTCATCGTAATCGCATTTTAGGACTTTAAGGATTTCTTGCGGCGATTGTGAGATCATGCCGCCTTTTTCATCGATCCAGGCAAGACTGTCATTATCATCACTGGTTCGTGCATACACGATTACCCCTGTTTCCGCTTTGCGGATTGGCAGTTCTCCAGCTTCGCCAATTGCATCACCAGAAGGGGACATTTCCGCTTTCTTGGTTGCATACACCACATCAGGCAGTTCGGGAACTATTTTTTTTAATTCAGGGTGTTTATCGCAGCCGTTTTTCCAGAGCTGGTAACAGTAGGAGGCAAGGTCTACATCGCCATCATCTTCTTCGTCAAGGATACCTGCTTTTTCGTTGTACAGATCTTTAATGTTTACCGGGTCGCCGTCGAAAAATACTTCATCGGATCCTACGGCTTCGACGTTTTCTTTTATGCGTTTTTGTAACCGATGGCGCAGGTCGAGGATTGTCTCAAGGCCGTCTTCAGGCAGGAAGGAATAACAGTAGATTTTATCGCTTTTCTGCCCGATACGGTCTACACGGCCTGCCCGCTGTATCAGACGGATGATGGCCCAGGGCAAATCGTAATTTACAACGATGTGGCAGTCCTGCAAATTCTGGCCCTCACTTAACACGTCAGTAGCAACCAAAACACGAATTTCTTTGAACTGCTTTTTACCCAGGTGGTTTTTATTGCTCTGCGGGCTAAAACGGTGGGCAATATCCGTGACGTTTTCACTAGAGCCCGAGGCACACTCCAAATCCCGCAAACCCCGCTGCTTAAGGGAATCATACAAATAATATGCGGTGTCTGAATATTGGGTAAACACGATTATTTTTTCATTTGGGTACTTTTTGGCAACAAGATCATACAAAGCGTTAAGCTGGCGATCTTTTGACTGATCCCATGTTTCACCTCTTTCTAATATTTTTAATAAGTCCAACGTGTCGGATTCAATATTTTTCTTGAAAGCCTCATTGAACATGGTACTGCGTATCCATTCGTATTTTTGCTTCTGGCTGGATAAGGTTAGATGATACTCTTTGGCAAGGCGCATATATTCGGCCTCACTGGTAATAAATCGATCAACGCCTCCGGATTCCGGATCTTCATCGGTATAAAGAATATCGCTGATGATGTCCCCTTCTTGCTTGCCTACCGGGAATTCAAGGTTGTCTTCGATTGCGTAAATAAACAAGTAATTCCGCAGGATATGGCGGCTTACAGAAAGCAAGAACGAATAGCCGGAACTTTCCAGGCGTTTGAAAAGGTTTGTGCGGGCAAAGCCCCGCAGTTGTTTCCCGGCTTTGGCGAGCTTATCTTTTATCATGGTTTCTTCGGCAGTGATGGTTTCAATTGCTTCTTTGTTTTCGTAGTCCTTATGTCCCAGACCGTAACGGGGAAGGCGCAAACGGTTAATAGTATTCACCACTTCATCTGAATAGAGCCGGGCATATTGGTCTTCGCTGTCGCTTTTCCTGAAAGGGTACTGTACTTTTGCCGGTATACGGTCAGGAAAATAACTTTTTATCATCTCAGGTTTAGCTTCACCGGAGAATTCAAGGTACTTCCTGTTATTTACGGGGTCGGTTACCGCATAGTTGTTTTTGATAAAACTCCTCGTGCGGCGTACAAGAAACAAGCGCATAAGAAGAGACCAGTCTTCGGAGTATCCGCTTTTTTCAAAGGCGGCAAGCGTTGTATCTTTAACTTGATGTTTGGCCTCAAACTCAATCTTACCGCCGACTTCTTTTATATAGCGGTCAGGCGATATGCCAAGGTTGGCATCCTCGTCAAGAAACAGCCGCAACTGGCTGCCCATGTCAACGTAACTTTTATTATAGGGCGTGGCGGTTAACAGTATCACTTTTGAACCTGCCTGATACAGGTATTCACGGATCGCGCGGCAGCGGCGGCCTTCGCGGTTGCGGAGATTGTGGCTTTCATCAATGATAACAATACGGAATGGCCGGGTATGTTTCAGCTTGTTCTGCACTTCCCCCAGAGACATAAGTTCCGCCCGCAGACCGTATTCCAATTTGTAATCATTCCACATTTCCCGCAAAGCAGGCGGGCAGATAATTAAGGTCTGGTAACCGAAATCATCTTCAAACATTTTTGCCAGGGCAGTGGCGGTGATAGTCTTCCCCAACCCTACAACATCGCCAATTATCACGCCGCCCCGTTTGTGGAGATACCGGGCAGCCACTTGCACGGCGTTCTGCTGAAAGGGCAGCAGCGCCTTCCGCAGCGGCTTTGGTACGGAAAATTCGGCTATACCGGAACGGGCTTCCTGCGAAAGATGGTAAGCTATCTTCATGTAAACATAGTAGGGTTTGAGGGGGATTTCCCGCGCCCAGCTTTCGTCAATTATCTTTGCCAGTTCGCCGGTTATATCCCAACTGTACTGGTCGTCCCAGCGGTCCTGAAACCACCTCTCAAGCCGCAGCCCTGAATCTTTATCGGTTACGTCAACATTCAATTCGCCCTGTTTTGAAAGCCCCGAAAAGGTAAGGTTGCTGCTGCCCAGGTAGCCGATTATGGGGGAGTTATAGTCTTCCCGGTAGGCAAGGTAGAGTTTTGCGTGCAGCGGGAAAGCCAGATGGAGTTTTACTACTACCTGTCTGGTTTTTAATTGCCGGCAAAGTTTTTTGAGCGCCGCCTCATCTTTATTGTTTGGCTGCCCTATAGTCAACTGCTTGCGGAATTCCGCCGCCATTTCTTTTTTTAGCCCGGCGGCTTTTTCGTTGGAAATTCCGCTTTTCTTGAGGGCGTAATAGTCTTCAAGTTCCTCCCGCGGGGCCTTCTGCATACCGATAAGCACACGGGCTTTGTACGTTTCATCGTCCTCGAACCGCTCATCCAGTTGACCGCCCGGGAGAGCGCCCGCGCTTTCAAGCAGCAGGTCCCAGCCCCGCAGGTTGAAGTAACCGATGCAGAAATCAGCCCGATTTGCCTTTTCCAGGGTCTTTTTGAGGGCCGTGGCGAGATTATCGCCTGAAATATTGTCATAAATGGACATTAATCGGCCCTTTCCATGAGGATATGATAGCGGAATTTTCAGAATTTTCAAGCGGCGGTTGAATATGCCCTACAGTTTTACTTTTAGAAAATTTAAAGAACAATTAGCAATTAGGAATGAGCAATTAAAAATTAGCAGTTGAGATGGTTTCAAATAAAAAGGGGAAGCGCAGTAAACAAGTAAAATGGAAAAAGTAAAAAGGAATTTCTTACTTCTTAATAAAAGGGGAAGCGCATTTATCCTAAACCGTTAAATTTTTGAAGGTTATGACAATTTTTTAGTCACTGCTCCCCCCGCCCAAAAACGGCACGCTCTCTTAGTGAGCGTGTGTGAGTATGTGGCAGCATGGCGTAGGCCCCAAAAAACTTACTGTTACATGCCGCTTAAAGGCCGCGCTCCAAAGGTTTTTGCTTTTGCGGTCTTGTCCTTTCTTATAGGGTAAAGCAGGCGGCAAAACGTCAGGCAAAACAGTGCACCGCACTGTTTTGTGCTACCCCCACCCATTAACAGTGGCTAGTGGACAGCTTTTCCATCCCTGCTAACCCTGCTAATCACTTAATCACTAAGCACTTCCCGCATATAGTGCTAAAAGTAAAATCGCTGGAATATGCCCGGCAATTCCAATTTCGGGAAAATCCCGGATTTAATATAGTTTTAACGTCACTTTTTTGATTCTGGGCGCATTTTTACCCCGTAAAAACAGCGCTTCCCGCTCCAATTTGCTTTGTTACGCTTCGCAAATTACGCTTGTACCGCCTCTTCCATTGCTAATTATTCATTGCTCCTCGTTGCGAATCGCCGGGTTGGCAGTAAAAGCGCGGAACAACACGGCGCCGCGGAGAGAATAAACAACTCAACGTCGGTGTGCCACAAACCGCTTTCGGCTTTCGCTTTCAGCGTCAAAAGGTTCTGTGCGGTTTCAACGTTCCAACGCATGCCCGCCTGCTTCAGCCTCTGTTGCAACACAATTTTGTTGCCGCTTTCGATAGCGCCGCTGCCGATGAAGTACCCTTTTTGCTCATAAGCGGCATAATCAATGTTCTTTATGTTGTTGGTAATATAGCCCAAGAGGT
>JAISCO010000435.1 GCA_031265535.1 Spirochaetaceae bacterium
GTTACCGCCTTTGCGGGACCGGTTTCGTTTATCGGACTCGCCGTACCGCATATCTGCCGGACACTGTTCCGCACCCAGGACGCGCGTTTTTTAACGCCTGCCGTAATTCTGGGCGGCGCGGTGATGGCAAGTCTTTGTGATTTTGCGGCGCGTACCATAGTTTCGCCTGTGGAACTGCCGCTTGGCGCGGTAACATCGCTTGTGGGAGCGCCGGTTGTCGTATGGCTTTTAAGCCGGAGTCAGCATGAAAACTGACTCGCCAATCCTCGAAAGCCGCGACCTGAGCGTAGGCTACAACGGAATAAGCGTAATAGAGGACGTCAATATAAAGGCTCTGCGCGGACAAGTTATATGCCTGCTGGGGCCGAACGGTTCCGGGAAATCCACAATACTCCGCACACTTTCCGGTCTTTTGGAGCCGGTTCGCGGCGCGGTGTATGTCGGCAGCAAGCGGCTCGAAAAAATAAAACCGGCTGACAAAGCAAAAAGCATAGCGGCGGCGTTTACGGAGACAATTTCCGCCCAGTTTGCGAGCGTTTTTGAGCTTGCCGCCATGGGACGGACGCCCCACACCGGATTCTTTGGTAAACTGACCGCGGAAGACAGGCGCATCGTACACGAATCGCTGGAGCTTGCGGGAGCGGCGCAGCTTTCGGGCAGAAAATACTCCAGCCTGAGCGACGGGGAAAAACAGAAGGTAATAATTGCGCGCGCGCTTGCCCAGCAGCCCGGCGTCATCATTCTTGACGAACCGACGAGTCATCTTGACATAAGGCATAAAATCGAGGTGCTGCGTATACTGAACCGGCTTTCGCGGGAACGCGGCCTGACGGTGATACTATCACTGCACGATATAGACATCGCGCTAAAAGCCTGCGAGTACGTGATTTTAGTAAACAACGGGCGCATTTCCGCGGCGGGAAGCCCGGAAGATCTGATAGACAAAATCAATTTGAACAGTATTTTCGGCATCGAAGGAGCATTCTATGATGCCCTTCTGGGCGGCATAGAACTTTGCGACGATCTTCCGCCGCGGGTATTCATTATAGCGGGCGCGGGGACAGGCGCGCCAATCTACCGCATGGCAAGCCGGCTGGGCATCGGGGCCGCAACCGGCATACTGCATAAAAACGACATCGATTACCGCATCGCCGAAGATATGCGGCTTAGCATAGTCGCCGAGGACAGCTTCAAACCCATAAGCGAAAACAAAACCCGCGAAGCGTGGAAACTGATGAACAAGACTGATTTTATCGTGGATTCAGGCTTTCCCACAGGCGATTTTAACCGTGAAAATGTCATGCTGTTCCGCCGCGCCGCCCTCTCCGGCCTTCGCTGCGTAAGTATGCGCGGTGAGGAAGAGTTGCGCTCAGTCTACGGATAGAGCTCTTCGAGCTTTGTTCCGCAAGGAAAAAAGCCGGCGAATTACGCGAATGTATCCGAATAATTCGCGGAAATTAACGTTCATTCGCGGGTTCTCTGAATATTCCATAGAATTTACGTTATATTGCATTTCTACCAAGAAAATATTATGTTCATGTGGGGGAAGTCTCCCCCTACGCCCGCACAAGGTTGCGGGCTACCCCCTCTACAGGGCTAGCCGCCCCGTAACGCCCTGCTGGGAGTTTGATTCCCCACTTATTGGTATTTTTCAATTAGAAGCACTATACCCTGTTATCCTGACGCCGCGTTGAGGAGGTATATTTTAGCGCCCAATGATGAAAGGCGGTCTACAAGATGCTCGTAGCCGCGTTCAATCTGGTATACATTGCTAATAACGCTTTTGCCTTCCGCGCATAGGGCCGCTATCACCATTGCCATACCCGCGCGCACATCGGGGCTTCGCAGCTCGGCGCCGCGCAGGCGGGTTGGCCCGGAAACAACGGCGCGGTGCGGATCGCAAAGTACAATACGTCCGCCCATAGCTATCAGCATATCGACAAAAAACATTCTCGATTCAAACATTTTTTCGTGAATCAGTACGGTTCCTTCAACTTGTGTCGCCACGACGGTAACTATACTCGTAAGATCGGGCGGAAAACCCGGCCACGGGGCATCGTCAATCTTTGGAATCATGCCGCCTAAATCGTGATTCACTTTGAGCAGCAAATTTTTAGGCACACAAAGTGTTTTACCTTCGTGCGCCCACGTTATTCCCAGCTTGCCAAACGCGACTTTAGCCGGACGCAGATCTTCAGGCAGCACGCCTTCAATGCAGATTTCACTGCGTGTAGCCGCGGCAAGCCCGATAAAAGAACCCACTTCCATGTAATCCGCCCCTATCGTGTAATCGCAGCCCCCAAGTTGTTTGCGCCCGTGAATGACAAGTCGGTTGGAACCAAGGCCCTCAATACACGCACCCATCATAATCAGCATCTTGCAGAGATCTTGAACGTGCGGTTCGCTCGCCGCGTTACTCAGTATTGTATCGCCTTCCGCGAGTACCGCCGCCATAACAGCGTTTTCTGTAGCGGTAACGGACGCTTCATCCAAAAAAATATCCGCCCCTATAAGTTTTTTCGCGCTGAAAATAAAGTTATCCGCTGTTTCAACTTGAGCTCCCAACTCTGTCAAAGCAAGAAAATGCGTATCAAGCCGGCGCCGTCCTATCACATCCCCGCCGGGCGGCGGCATTACGGCCTTGTGCGCCCGCGCCAAAAGCGGCCCTGCAAACAGGATGGATGCCCTTATCTTTTCGGAAGCCTCCAGCGGGATAGAGGATTTTTTTATATCCGCGGAAAGCCGCCACGAGTGTCCGCCCAGCGGTTCAACCGATCCGCCCAAGGCGCGGAATATGTCAAGCATTACAAAAACATCTTCAATTTCCGGTATGTTACGGAGAATAACCGGCGCGTCTGTCAACAGCGCGGCAGCAATACACGGCAGCGCGGCATTTTTATTGCCGCCGGCTTTTATCGTCCCGCACAGGGGATGGCCGCCTTCTATTAGGTACTGATCCATAAGTCTTTACAACTTAAAACATTTTGCGGCGTCTTTCAACGCCCCACCAGCGCCCGCCAGCGGGTTTACATGCGCTCCGCGCTAACATGCCGCGAGTGTTCTTTACTCCGTGCCTTCAGTCCGAAAAGGGCGTTTGGCATACGCAACTGCCTGCATTGCTAATTGTTAATTGCTCATTTTTACCTCTTCCTTTTTACCTTTTACTTCCCAACGGGTTTCCATACGCTCCGCATTAGCATCCCGTATGTGGAGTTTTGCTTTGCCGCGATTCATCGCGCTTTCTTCCCAAGCTCAACGCAGTTGAGCAGCAAACTTGTTTGCGCCGTTGGCGGCGGAACGGCGTTCAGTCCGATAACGGCGGTCGTGGGTTCGCCATTTGCCGCCCGCCGGCGGGTTCATCATAACGTGAGGTAAGGCCAAGCGAAAAAGTCCATTAATTACGCGAATTGCCGCCAAGTAATTCAAGTAAGCTGCTTACTCCGGCTTAGCTTTAGGCGGGCGGTCCCTGCACGGCACGCTACGGATGGTTTCAACCTGTAGCCGTACTCAGGCGGTACAAGGCGTACTGATTAAGAGACACACCTTCTTTTTCAGCTTCCATGGCCAGCCGGGCATGAAGCGTTTTTGGAAGGCGGAGTACAAACCTGCCGCTGTACCGGCTTTCACCAGCCGGTTCAGGAACAGAAAATCCATTTTCAAGTTTGGTTTCGATCCATCCTTCCATAGCCTCCCGGATATTCTGAAAGGCTTCTTCGTAGGTATCTCCGTGGCTAATACATCCGTCAAATTCCTGTACCTTAGCAAAATAATACGAGCCGCTTTCATCGGTTATGTGTTGAATAACAATGTGGTACGGAAGCTTAAGATAGTCGTTTTTCTCCATAAATTCCTCCTAGTTCTCGCCAATCCGTTCAAGGATGGCCGTAACGTACACTTTTTTAAGCGTATTTTTTTTGACAACCGTGAGAACATCGCCATTTTGGTTAATGTACTGGCAATGAGAACCCTTTTGCCTGTCAAGCCTGTATCCATGAGCCGCCAAAACTCTGTCCGCCTCCTGGAGGCTAATGCCGTTGGGCTGCCGCTTCATTTTTTCGATTATTTTTTCCACGCCTGCCATATTTATATAGTATCATATATAGTATCATACGTCAAGCGTTCTTTCAAAAAAACAAATTTTTTATGGGGTTATTCGCAAAGTCTGGTTTAATACCCCGCCATTTACCGCCCGCCGGCGCCCACCAGTGGGTTTACATACGCTCCGCGCCCGCCAGCGGGTTCCCATACGCTCCGCGTTAGCATCCCGTATGTGGAGTTTTACTTTGCAAAACTCCAAAGCTCAACGTAGTTGAGCAGCAAACTTGTTTGCGCCGTTGGCGGCGGAGCGGCGTTCAGTCCGATAGCTGCTTTCGAGGGTTTGCCATTTGCCGCCGTGGAATTATAGCTGATTAATTCCTTTGGTCAACCTGCAATGCAACACCTGCAATGCAATATCTTGACAAAACTGCCTCACCTGCATTATACTGACTTCAACATGAAAACAGCGATTGCCGCAAAGCGGCGTACCGAAAATACACTCATCCCCCCCCCCCCCCACCGAGCTTAAAACGAGTAACAGGCAAAGGTACGAATTCAGAGCCTAAAACAGGCAAAAACATCTCATTCACTGACAAAAACATCTCATTCGTTGGCAATAATGAGGCGCCGATTGGTAAAAACAATGTATTAGAAACATACCTTGTTGAGCGGCGCGAACCCGGTATAAGGATAGCCTTCGTTACCGGAATCCCCCGCCAAGTTCTCGAACAAAGACCGCTGGATGTGGTACAGCGCGGCCGTGCCCCAAAAAACGCCGTCCGTCCGCCCAAAATATTTACGCAAATTATTTTACATCATGAAGAATGCCGTAAACGAATTCGATTACGGCGGCAGCGGCAAGAAAGGCAGCCGGGGACCGCCGGTTCAGGCTTTAATCCCGTAAGGGTTAAGTATAGACAGATGCGTGTGCGGGCATTAGCGCCGTACAAGGCAGAAAGAGTTCCACAAGTGTCTCCGTTGGGGACGGGAGCCACTGCTGAATAGCCGTTATATACGAAAAGTTCGTACATAACATAGTTATGTGCCATTTTGCCGTGGCATATCAAAACAGTAGGAGGAATAATTTATGGAAGCAAGAAGTTCGGTTCAAATTTTGGAGTATACAAGCGACGCCGGTGTCGCAAAGTCCCGACGGACTGTTGTATCGCTCTTAATTTTAGGGGTTTTCGCGGGCGCTTTTATAGCGTTTGCCGCGGAAGGCTCCAATATGGCGGCCTTTAACTTATTCGCCAATCCCGAAACATACGGGCTTGGCAAGGTGTTGGCCGGCACGGTATTCGGGACGGGCCTTATGCTTGTTTTAGTTGCCGGCGGGGAATTATTTACCGGAAACACCCTTATTTTAGTCTCCGTGCTGGATAAAAAAGTAAAGATACGGGAAATGCTCCGCAACTGGGCTTTAGTGTATATAGGCAATTTTATCGGCAGTATTTTTATAGCGTACATGATGTGTAAATCAGGATTGCTCAACAGCGGTAACAGCGTGCTGGGCGGACAAACAATAAAAATAGCGGCGTATAAAACAGGACTTCCGTTTTTATCGGCATTCTATTTAGGCGTAATGTGTAACTGGCTTGTCTGTCTTGCGGTATGGGTGTCCTTTGCGGCAAAAGACGTATTGGGAAAATTATTTGCCTGTTTTTTCGTCATAGGGCTTTTTGTCACCTCAGGATTCGAACATAGTATTGCCAATATGTATTACATACCCGCCGGTATTTTTGCTAAAGCAAATGAGGCGTGGGCGGAGACAGCGCGCGTTTCTTCAGAACAATTGGCGAATCTCAACTGGTTCTCCTTTGTGGTAAAGAACCTGATTCCGGTGACTGCGGGAAACATAATCGGCGGCTCGGTAATGGTGGGCGGTTTGTATTGGGCGGCTCTTAAAAAAAAGTCCGCCGCCGCCCCAACTGTTTGAAAAGCCGTGTTTTTCTGACAGCCGGTTTTTCTGAAAGGAATAACAGGATTGTTCAAAAACTTCAGTTTTTGAACAATCCCCTGTAAAAAACAGAAAAAAGCGCGGCATTGCGAAACCTGCGCTTACTGCGAGTTTAATAGAACAACAAAATGTTCTCTCGCAGAGTCTAATGACGGCAAGAGCGCTAGGCGCTACAACGGATACGGGTATGTTTCTTGAAATTGATAATTATTCGGCAGACTGCTACAGGGCCTTGAATAAACCGGTAAATTTCCCGGTTGTCAATGTTAGGCTTGTTGCTGTTCGCAACGGTGAAGACGGCAGCCGGAAGGAAACACATTGTGATTCCGGCATGATAAAACTTCTTGAGGCTATACAGGCTGGTAGAAATGTCCGCGTTGCCTGCAAGATAAACGGCATTTCCTACAGCAGGGCATGGAAGCTCTTAAGTTTGCTTGAAGAATGGGCAGGACGCAAGATGATCGATCGGCATCAGGGAGGAATGAACGGCGGCGGAACCGAATTGTCGAAAGAAGGGCTTGAATTTCTTGAAAAGTATAAACAATTTGAAATATGTTGCAAGGCCGCAATTCAAGAGATTTACGATGATTTTTTTCGTAAAGAAAATTCGTAACTATTCAGCCGCCCGCAGGGGATAGCGGAAATCAAAATCAAAAATACGGCACATAACAGGTCTATATATGCGCCCCAACTGCGCTGGGGACGCCGCCAGTAGGCGGTTCGGGCTACGAAAACCGCAGTCGGGATGCGCCCTTTGTGCGGTTTTTCTCTGCCACATTTTGTCGGCCCCGCAAATGCTGCGCATTTGCTTATACGGGCCGCCAAAACGTCATATACAGCCGGAACGGTATGTGAAATAGCCCATTTGAATATTTTTGAATTTCATAAAATAATCTGTTGTGTAAAAAGGGAATGTATGCTATAATCATAAAATCGTACTACAAAAGCGTGTTGGTGTAATCAATACAATGTATAATAATTTATACATTATAAAAACTTAAGAGGTATATATGAAAAAACAGTTTTTAGTATTATTTACTTTTTTTATGATTTTTTCTGTCAATGGACAGGATTTCAATTTAATGAACGGGATTACATTAAATGACCAAAATAGAAGCAAAAGTATAACGGTTGATTTTAAGGAGGAGACTGAATTTAAGTCTTTGTGGGATAGAGGAAGAGTAATTCGCTATTCAAATGATGAAAACAATACTACCGGCTTAAAAAGATTTGTGGAAATTGAATATGAAATGGGATTTTTATTTGAAGGATATTTTAGGAACCAAGGAATGATGACAATAATATTTTCAAATTTAAAAGAAATAGATGTCATCGAAACAAGTATCATATCGAAGGGAACTTTAATCGGAAAAACAAAAAAAGATGTAGGTAATGATCTTAGAATTTTTGTATTATCAGATAATGAAAATTTAAGCTTTTTAAATATGTGGACAAATAACAATAAAATAAAAATAGACAATACCTGGTATTGGGATCCATCTTTTTTGTTTAGATAAGATACAAATGAGCACTTCGCATAACTCGGTAGCTTTGCTGCCGCGGACTGTTTACGCGCCTCAGCTGCTCTGGGGACGCCGCCATGAGGCGGCTCAAATAAAGCACCGCACCCGATCGAGCCTCCGCTCAAACCAATACAACGCTTAAGATACCGCGTCGAACCGCAGGGCAAGCGCTTGCCCTGTGGAGGCTTATCGCCAGCTTACAACACGGCGATTTCGTCGGGGGAAAGACCCGTTGACCGGACTATTGTTTCAACGGGAATCCCAAGGGACTTCAAGGTTCGAGCGACTTCGTTCGTTCTTTTCGTCTTTCTTTCTCTCCTTCTTTTCGTCCTTCCTGGATGGCGCCTTGCAGGTGGGAGTATTCGTCCCGCTGGGCTTTGAGGCGGGCCTCGTATATCATCCGGTTCGCTTCATCGTTGCTCATCATCATGATGCCATCACTTGCAGTTTGCAGTACGCTTCTTTTATCACAGGGTTCTTCATTGCCAACCGCTATTTGGGCTTTTTGCCAAGAATACCGCTGACTTCCCCTTCGCTTAAATGCGTGATGGTGGCTAT
>JAISCO010000001.1 GCA_031265535.1 Spirochaetaceae bacterium
TCAATATCACACGCGCTGAGCAAGCAGTTTTTCCGCTTTTCTGTCGGCGGCATGAGGGACGAGGCGGAAATCAAGGGGCATCGCAGAACTTATATAGGCGCGATGCCGGGGAAAATAATTCAAGGGCTTAAGATATGCAAGGCAAAAGACCCGGTCTTCATGATTGACGAGATTGACAAGATGGGCAGCAGCTTTCAGGGGGACCCGTCCAGCGCTTTGCTGGAGGTGCTGGACCCGGAGCAGAATATCAGCTTCCGTGATCACTACCTGGACCTGCCGTTCGATATTTCGCATATTTTCTTTATTGTTACCGCCAACACGCTCGACACCATTCCCGCTCCGCTCATTGACCGCATGGAAATAATAGAACTGCCCGGATATATTGATACGGAAAAACTGGAGATCGCAAAGCACTACCTTCTGCCTAAGAGCCTTGAAAAGAACGGGATAAAAAAGAATCAGGTAAAGTATACAAAAGAATCGCTGCTGCATATCGCGAATGGTTATGCGCGCGAAGCCGGCGTGCGTAATTTTGAAAAGAATCTGGACAAGATTCACCGCAAACTTGCCAAGCAAATAGTCGAGGCTGAAGAAGGCTCTGGCGAAACTTTGCCCGCCCATTTTACGATAGACAAAAAAACCATAGAAGAACATCTGGGCAAGCCTATTTTCCCTGAAGGCGTGTACAAAAAGGCGGATCGTCCCGGTATGTCGCTTGGGCTTGCGTGGACCAGCATGGGCGGAGATACACTTGTGATTGAGGCAATATCGACCCCCGGCGAGGCGGGATTTACGCTGACCGGAAAGATGGGTGATGTCATGAAAGAATCCGCCGCGATAGCGATGACTTATGCCCGCAAGATGGGGCTTGAAAAGTACGGCATTGAGCCGGAGTGGTTTGAAAAGAATCATATCCACCTGCATATTCCGGCAGGCGCTACACCTAAAGACGGACCCTCCGCCGGCATTACGATGACAATCGCGCTGCTTTCTATGATGCGCAAGAAGGCTATAACTCCCAACCTAGCGATGACGGGAGAGCTTAGCCTTACCGGTCAGGTGCTGCCTATAGGCGGCTTAAAAGAAAAAACCGTTGCCGCCCAGCGTAACAAGGCCAAGCACATCATAATTCCCAAGCAGAATTTGCGCGATCTGGACGAAATTCCCGATCTTGTAAAGAAAGGCATAGAATTTCATCCCGTGGAACGTTTTGAAGAGGCGCTGCGTCTGGCGCTGCCGGATTAACGCTGAAGGAAAAACCCAAGAAAAATGAGAATACAGGTTGATACACATACTCATTCGACGGCTTCTCTCCACGCGTATTCAACGATAGACGAGCTTGTAAGCGGCGCAAAGAAAAACGGATTGAAAGGTTTTGTACTTACCGAGCATGGCCCAGCGTTGCAAGGCGGCTTTCCGCATCCATACTATTTTGGCAATTTACACGTTGTACCACGGGAAATTCGCGGCATAAGTTTGTTAAGGGGTGTGGAATTGAACATTATGGATGATTCGGGCGGGCTTGATTTACCGTTTAAGTACCTCAAACTCCTTGACTTTGTTATCGCGGGATTACATGACGCTTGTTTTACACCTTCATCGAAAGAGATAAACACACGCGCCATGGTCGCGGCAATTGCCAACCCCTATGTGGACTGTATTTCCCATCCCGGCAATCCGGTTTACCCCATAAATTACGAAGAAGTGGTAAAAGCCGCCGTCCACTTTGGCAAAGCGCTTGAGATAAACAATAGCTCTTTTAAGATTCGGAAGGGGAGTCTTGAAAATTGTAAGACAATAGCCCGTCTTTGCGGGCAGTACGGCTGTTACGTGAGCTGCGGCAGCGACGCCCACTATTGGAGGGATGTAGGTAACTTTGAAACGGCGCGGACAGTGATAGAAGAAGCGGGCATAAACGAAAGTTTGCTTATAAACAGCACGGTAGACAGTTTTACAGAATTTTACAAAAGGCGTACCGGTGAGCGCAGGAACGCCTAAAAAAGGAAGAAGGGAAAAGGAAAAAGTAACAGGTAAAAAGGAACAATGAATAGTTAGAAACTTTTTACTTCTTACCTTTTACTTCTTACTTATTACAAAAGGGGGAAGCGCATCAATCATAAAACGTTAAAATTTTGAAGTTTATGATGAACTTTTTCGACGCGGCTCCCCCACGCTACAAAGGTTTTGCTTTGCAAAACGCTTTTTCGCTTCCCCCACCCATTAACAGGGGGGTTAGTGGACAGAGAACAGTGAGGAATGAATAGTTAACAGTGAGCAATTATCAATTAGCAATGCGGGCAGGCGCGTATGCAAAGCGCCCTTTTCAAACCCTAAGGCACGGAGTGAAGGCTGCTTTCGGTATGTTAGCGCGGAGCGCATGTAAACCCACTGGTGGGGCTGGAATTTAATATTGAAAAAATTAGCTGAGTGAATTATTGTACAGGTCAAATATTTAACGGGCTTGTACTAAAAAATACATAGTTTAAGGAGAACATTATGTATAAGAGATTTTTTTTGAGTTTTGCCGTATTTTTGCTATTGGCCGCGTTAAACATTGGCGCACAGGATGGGTACAAAGGTCCGGGACCTTCCTCGAACATTGTAACGGTTGAGCAGGCAAAAAAACTTCGAGATGACACAATGGTAAATTTAAGGGGAAGAATTGACAGGGCTTTAGGTGATGATAAGTACATGTTTTCAGATTCCACTGGAAGTATTACCATTGAAGTTGACGAGCATTTATGGTTTGGATTTTCCGTTGATGAAAAAGACTTGCTTGAAATAACTGGCGAAATTGACAAAGAATTTGGAAGGGTTGAAATAGACGTAAAAAGCATGAAAAAGGTTTAGCCCCCCGCCCCTCATGCCAAGGAAAAAGTAAGAAGGAAAAGATAAGAAGGCGGGGGGCGGTACAAGGACTTTAGGTCTGTCCTAATTCCTCATTGTTAATTGTTAATGTATGCCAATCGCCGTTGCCGGACCCTAAGGCACGGAGCAAAGCCCGCTTTGGGTATGCCGGCGCGGAGCGCATGTGCCTCCATGGCAAATGGCGAATGGTTGACAGGAGGAGTGAAATCTTTGTACGATGTATTTCTGAAGTTGGTTGAAGTTGGAAAGAATTATTAAGAAAGATTGTAGGGGGCAGAGAAAAGTTGTTTTCTCTGCCCCTTTTTACGCAATTATGCGGTTCTTTAAGGCAAAACATGAAAAATGAAGGCATTTTATACGGCGTGAGCGTAGGCCCGGGGGATCCGGAACTTATCACTGTAAAGGCATTTAAAACGATTAGCGCCTGTACTTAGAGCCTGTTTAGTATCTTTTTAGCAACAAAGATATAAACGCAAGAACCGTCATTTGCAGCGTGTTATGAATCTTGCGTTCGCAGTTCTTCCATAAACGGCGGTATTTTTCCAGCCACTCAAATGTACGCTCTACCACCCACCGTTTAGGAAGCACCACAAATTTGTGAAGCTCATTGCGTTTAACCACCTCTACTTCCGCTCCTTCTATGATCATTTTCACGGGAGACAGCAAAGTTTTCCCCGCTGTAACCACCGTCGCATAAGACTTTCTGTACTTTTGACAGGTTTAGAGCGCATTTACGCAGCATTTCAACCGCTCCATCACGGTCGGTCACATCTGCCGTTGTTACCCAAACCGCGTGCGGCAAGCCGTTGGCATCAACAGCGATGTGCGGCTTTATGCCGGAAGTTTTTTTCCCGCGTCATATCCCTTTTCTTAGGCCGTATCCGCGTTTTTTACACTTTTCGAATCTACTATCACCATTGTTGTTTTCGGCTCACGTCCGCATATCACCCGTCCAAATAGAACCATATCCCGCAAAATACGGTCAAGCAATGAGGCTTCGCCGTTTTTTCCTGCCGCGCTCCATATTTGGTAATAGTGGTAAACTATGTTCTACTTAGGGAAATCGTGCGGTAAGCCGCGCCATGTACACCTCTCTTTGAGAATGTACAGAATCGCACAAAAAATGTCATACACGATAGTATTTTCGGGGGTGTTGCCGCCTTTCCTGCTGATTTTAGATCGTATTCCTATGAGTTTTGTAAAGATGTTGAACAGGCTATTACAGAATGGGCAGCGCAAAAACTTGATGGATTGAACTTGCTAAGCAGTCGAAGTTGAGCTTAAGAGTTTGCACAAAAATAACATGACAAAATGCTCATGTTATTTCCGCGGTCTAATGTATAAAATCTTTAACTTGTTGACAGTTTTGAGTCGATATGGCAATATATTTTCGGAACAATAATGAACTTCTCTGATTGCTTCCTTGATTGATAGATTGATATGGATATAATTTTTCTTATTTTATACGGTTTGACAGCATTCGTAAATATTTTTTCAATCCACTGCGAAAAGCACATTGTCCGCTTTGTGTCAAAAATATGCCTTGTGCCAATCATTGTATTTTACTATATTTTCAAATCAGACAATCTTTCTTTTATCATTGTTATTGCATTATTTTTTTCATGGTGCGGTGATATATTGCTTGTAAATCCGGTAAAATTCAGGCTGTATACCGGGATCTTAAGTTTTCTTGCCGCGCATATTCTATATATTTTTTCATTTATTGATTTGACGCCGGAACTTAATATTACCGCATTAATTTTTTCGTTCCTGCTCGTTCTGCTAATAGAAAGTTTTTTTATGACAAAATTACATATTCAAAATAATTATAAATTTTTCGTAATCATTTATGGAATTGTAATTGGATTTTTAGTTATTTCTTCATTACAGGTTTTTATTTGGCATAAAAGCATGGCCGGTATTTTGCTTGCTGCCGGCTCGTTTCTGTTTTTTATTTCTGACATGGTATTGTCATATTTTAACATGATAAAAATAATGACAAAGAACTCACTCTCAGTTGTTATGTTAAGTTATATTATTGCTCAGGCTTGTATTGTTATTGGTTATATGAATATTTAATCGGCTGGGAAAATTATTAAGCAATGCGCTATCTGTAGGCAATGCGCTATCTTGACAAATTTCAAAATACTTGCCACTATTGCAAATCCTTCCTGCCGTCCGCTCTTTAACTCTAACTGGGCGCGCGGTTGAAGTAAGGCAATTAGAACTTAGGGGGTTCGTATGGGTTTCTTAGGTCTTTGCCTTCTTTTCGCGGGCATAGCTCTAATCATGATGGTTGCGGCCGGCTCAACCGGCGCAAAAACCACGGCTTTTACCAATCGTGCGACAGTCTCGATTTTGGAGATTGGTAATTTCATCGGATTCGACAAGGCGGACGTGTTTTCGCCGACCGGCTGCAACGGGACAGACGGTTTTCCTGTTTTGAAACGGGGAGGCGCGCAATGACGGTTTCCGCTTTCATGAAAAAACAGGGGATTGATTTTTCCTGGAACCGGCTGGGTATCAAGGGTATGGGCGCGATGGCTCAGGGGCTTTTCGCGTCGCTGTTAATCGGGACGATTTTCAACACGATCGGGACGCAGACAGGCATCGAATTCTTGAACAAGATTGGCGGTTTCGCTACGGGCGTTACGGGCGCGGCTATGGCTGTTTCTATCGGCTTTGCGCTTGGAGCGCCGCCTTTTGTGCTTTATTCGCTGGTTGCGGTGGGTCAGGCGGCAAACAGTCTTGGCGGCGCCGGCGGGCCGTTGGCGGTTTACTTTATCACGTTGATTGCGGCGCTGGCCGGGAAGCTGGTTTCAAAAATCACTCCCATAGACCTAATCGTAACGCCGTTGGTGACGATTGCCGCAGGGGTTGGCGCGGCGTTTCTGCTTGCTCCGCCCATCGGTAAAGCCGCTTCCAGCATCGGGATTGCGATAATGTGGGCGACCGACATGCAGCCGTTTATTATGGGCATCATTGTGTCGGTGATCATGGGGATTGTGCTGACCTTGCCGATCAGTTCTGCCGCTATCTGCGCGGCACTGGGTCTTACGGGGCTTGCAGGCGGCGCTGCGTTTGCCGGCTGCTGCGCTCACATGGTGGGTTACGCCGCGGCTTCGTTTCGTGAAAACAAGGTCGGCGGCCTACTCGCGCAAGGACTTGGCACATCAATGCTGCAAATACCGAATCTCGTGAAAAAACCCGTGCTATGGCTGCCCGCCGTAATCTCGTCGGCTGTCAACGGTCCTGTTGCTACCTGCATATTCCGTCTGGAACAGAACGGCCCGGCAATCGCGTCTGGCATGGGAACCTGCGGACTCGTCGGCCCCATCGGTGTCGTTACAGGCTGGCTTGCCCCGTCAGAAACGGCGCTTGCTGCCGGACAGACCATAGGCGGCTCAACGTTTGACTGGATCGGCCTTGTGTTAACCGCGTTTGTCATCCCCGCGGTCGTTACGCTCACCGCTTCGGAAGTCATGCGCAAAAAAGGCATGATCCAGTACGGTGACCTGAAGATCGACTGCTAGCAGCCTGTTGCACTTGTAGGTTTTTGCGTCACTTTGTGCCTCAAAAACCACGATTTATGGGCTACTGGGAACCTGAGGTTCTACGAACCTTTGGTTCAATAGAGTTTGCAAGGTAAAAAATCGCCTAATCGGCGATTTTTTGATATTTTTTGCGCGAAGCGCAACAAACTCCTAGTGTCTTGACATCTTTCAAACTGTGGATAGCGGTCTCAAGACTGTAAGAAGTATATTTTACCTCAAAGTCGAAAAAGTCGAAGAAGAAAAGAGAACGAGAGGGTCTCTTAAAAACTTATTCGACTTCTTTGACTTCGCGGTTTATAAAATTCTTCAGTTTTTGGAACAAGCTCATACTGCCGCCCGAAAACCATACAGCCTATAACGGCAGTGATAATTCAAAGAATGAGCCTCCCCGCCGCAAGCGCGCAAACAAGTTTGCGGACGCCAAATGGCGCGGTATCTTGTAAGCGTTGCCGCATCGACGAGGCTCGATCGGGTAAGGAAATTATTTAACTGCGGAGGTTTGCCACGCAAACCCGTTTACTACCATTTTATTGTTCCCTAAATTGCCAGCCAAAATTATACCTACGCCAATGCGTCAACACCAAAGGCTTCGAATATCTCGTTCTGTACTTTGGTGGCAGGATATACGATTCTGTTCCCTGATACCTCTTGCACACGCAATTTGGACAAAGAACGGAGCATTTGCTTCATAGTCATTTTTCG
>JAISCO010000021.1 GCA_031265535.1 Spirochaetaceae bacterium
CGGCAGCCCGTAGGCGGGGGCCATATCAAGACTCATCCCCCCGGCGGTCCCGATAGAACCTTCGATAAAACAGTCCTTTGCCCGGAATTCCTTCCCCGGTTTTTGGCCCTGCCCCGCGACAAGCGGAACGCTGTGGCTTAAAGACTGGTTGCAAAAGATGGTATACCGGTTTTCATTAAAGTAATCTTTTATATATTCACCGGAACCAAGATCGGCAAAAGCCATCTTCCCCTTTTTATAATAGATAAAAGTTCCCACGTCATTGTGATTATGGGGCTCATCATTGTGTCCCCCCTTTGCGGTAAAGGCAGTGTCCCCCGCCGTACAGAGAAGCCACTGGGCGTCGGGAAAAATCGTTACTTTGCCGGTTTCGGGGGGCGGGGCAATGTCCCGATCCGCCCAGATTAGGTCCCGGAGGGCCGGGGCGAAATGGGAGATCCCGTCATGGTTGAGGGTCATCACGCGGGCTAGGGGCGGCGCCTCTACTCCGGGGATACGGGCTTTGAGAAAACTTGTCAGTCCCAAAGAAAAACCCGTGTCCCTGGCATCCGAGAAGTTGACAATCGCCCCGCCGGGAAGATAACAGGACTGTTGAAACCGGGCGATTTTTTCAAACCGGGAATCTTTCAGCAGATCAATCTTCCCGCCGGTACGGTGAAAGAGCAGATCCGCGAAACTCACAAAAAAACTAACCCCGTAGGTCCAGTAGGTAAGCCCTTCGATACAAGCGCCGTCGGCGGTAAAACTGTCCAGAAAACGATCGATGGTGGGGAGAATTTTATACAGGATGCCGCCGAGGAGAAGATCATCTTCGATAAGATAACAGGCGGCCCCGGCAAGACTTCCGCCGCAGACCGCACACCAGTTCATCTTGAGCAGTTCCCAGTGCTGTAATGCGCCGTTATCAAGGTAACTTGTAATCAGCCGCCGGTACGCCTCGTTTCTGGCCCGCTCGATGACCAGCGGGGACAGCATATCTTCCAGCATGGCGCAGCACTCAGCCAGGGCAAAACCGGTTTCGCAGGCGAAAAGATCCAGCTTTACCGCGTTGTCGTTCTGCCCCTGGACAACAATGCCTTGCCGCGTTTTTGTTTCCCCCGCGGGAGAGAGGCTTTTTCCGGCCATGTGGGCGGGAAGGCACCAGGTGTATTCGTCGCAAATAGCCCAGATGGTATCTTCCAGGGCGCGTATATCTTCCGGTTTTCCCCAAAGCCAGGATGAAAGGCTGTAGACCAGAAGCCGGTTCCGCCGTTCAAAATAGAGGCCCTCGAATTCCCGCCGGTCCCCGGTGGTGTCAAAAAGGGCGTAAAGCCGGTAGGGCAGGCCGGGAATATCCCGTTTGTGGAACTCCGCGCTTTTTTCTTCAATGTATTTAAGCGGCTGTTTAAGCAGGGGATTTGCCGCAATGGCCCGGGCGTCCACAACGCCGCGGAATTTGTCAAACAAACGCGGACCGGCCGCCTTTTCTTTACTTCCATATTGCAGGGCCTGGTATAGCCGGGTAACTTCCGGTGTCATTTTTCTCCTCCTCTACAACATACAATAGAGTTGTTCAGAAACTTCAGTTTCTGAACAACAACCACTAAAAAAACAGCAAAATGTGGAACATTTTGCGAGACTTGTTCAATAACCAACCGGGTTATTGAACAAGTCCAATCTCAAGTAGCTTTTCCACTTTGACCCGGCAAAAGCGGACTCTGCGTGGGCAGGCGGTTCAAGCTCTGAATTTCAGGATTCTCCCCAAGGGGAAGAAATTTATTGTACATTGTGATATTATAATAAGTACTGTTTCATGAATGTCAATGAACAGAAAAATAGTACTTGGGTACTATAATATTAAACGGAAAGAGCGTAAAAAGTTGTCAATGAAGCCGGAGAAATGGTTTTACAAAATAGTTCCCACTATAATCATAATGATTCTGCTTTTAAACGCCTTTATCATGTTTACATCGAGATACGATTCTCATTCTGAAATCCCGGTTTTGCTCAATGTTAATGAACAGCTTAACCGCCTTGTTTTCTTACGGACTTTTTATATACCCTTCATCCTATTCAGCGCTACTTTATTTGGATGTATCTTTTATTCCGGTATTTTTGTGCGCCGCTTATGCCTTATAACCGGATTAGCCTCGGCGATTCTCTGCGTATATATATTTGACGATTTATTTACTATTAACATTTTTATTTATTTGGCTTATATTAGCATGGTATCTATTATATTCCCTTTCCCCAAAAACTTTTTATTGTCAATAATCGCCCTTTTGTTTTTTTTGTTGTTTATGATTCATCCTACCTTTATGGGATTATCCATGGGGGGGTCTCAATTTACAAAACCTGCTCTTGAGGAAATCTGTATCATGATGATCGTTTTGCTTCTTGTGTCAATAATATTGGTTGTATTGCGCTTCCTTATGGATCAGTACAAATATAAGCAAAACACTATTGAACACCTTAATTTTGTAAGTACCAAACTGCTGCTTTTTAATCATCGTCTGCAGGAACAGGTGAAACAGCGGGGGGAAGACGCGGTAAAACAGGACAGGCTGCGTTTTACCCGGGATCTTCATGACAGCTGCGGGTATGCCTTCAGCAATATTATTTTGGTAAGCGATGCGGCGGTAAGCCAGGGCGAAATGGAAACGGCCCATTCCCAGGAGGTATTCCACCAAATACGCAATCTGGCTTTCCGGGGGCTTAACGATACCAGGGATACCCTGCATCTGATCCGTAACATACAGGAACCCTATCATGAGAGTATTGAGGCGGTCTATCAGTTAAAAAAAATATTTGAGGAGGTTACGGGAATAGCGGTTACCGTTGAATGGGGAAATATGAAACCCGATTATGGTCCCGCCATAAACGAAGTTCTTACCCGGATTATTCAGGAAGCCTTTACCAACTCCATACGGCACGGAAAGGCAAGCCGCATTCTCATCCAATTTTGGGAGTTTCCCCGGGAATTTTCCATGACCGTAACCGATAATGGCATTGGAACTGTAAATATTGTAAAGGGTATAGGCCTTGCAGGTATGGAAGAACGGCTTGAATCGGCGGGAGGAACCCTTGCCGTATCTTCGCCCCCCGAAGGCGGATTCCGCCTCAGAATAGTCATACCACTGGTACATAGAACCGCCGTAAATGGCTTATAAGGAGTGTTTGATTTATGGAACCCAAGATTAAAATACTGCTGGCTGATGATCAGACCCTGATTACCCAAAGCCTCAACACCTTCTTGTCCAATTATGCGGAGGATATGACGGTTGTTGGCACCGCCGTAAGCGGTAAAGAAGCGGTTTCAATCGCCGAAAGAGAACATCCCGACATGATCCTTATGGATGTGCTTATGCCGGAAATGGGGGGGATTGAAGCAATTGGCGTCATAAAAAACAAATATCCTGAAATCAAAATAATTATGCTTTCCACCTATGATGAGGATGAATATGTGCGGGCGGCTATTATGGCGGGAGCTTCGGGCTATCTTTTAAAGGCCATATCCCCAACGGAACTTATTACCGTTATCAGGGCATTAAAAAACAACATTATACAAATTTCCCCGGAAATCGCGCGAAAGATGGTACAGCAGAAATACAACGGCAGCGAACCCAGAAGCGGCGACAGCAGTCTGCCGGATATGACGGAATCGTTACCCTGGCTAAAAACTTTAACCAACAGGGAACGGGAAATTTTTACCTATATTACCACCGGCTATGAAAATGAGGAAATCGCGGATAAATTGAACCTTGCCTTACAAACGGTAAAAAACCAGGTCAGTACCATTTATTCAAAACTGGGGGTAAAAAACCGGTTTGAGATAATCAAGCTGGCAAACAAGCGTTGACAGAGCTGTTCCATGAAGAAAAAATTCCATAGTACCAGGGTACTAAATAAAAAAAAGTACTTTGGTAACTTTTCAAGTCTTTCATACAGGGTTCATACTGTTTAAACAGATTTTTTGGAGGGAACCGATGAAAAGACTGAAAAGATTATGTGTTTTTGTATTGGTTTTTGGGCTTGCGGCTTCGTTTTTTGCCGGATGTAAACGTAAACAAGCGGAAACAGACGGCGGCGATATTATTACCCTTAAATGGGCCTTATGGGATTATGATCTCACGGTCTATTACCGGCCTCTGATTGACGCGTATCAGGCAAAAAATCCCCAGGTGCGGATTGAGACTGTGGATCTGGGCAGCGCCGACTATATGACGGTTTTGGGTACCCAGCTTTCCGGGGGGGCGGATCTCGATGTGGTGTGTGTCAAAGACATCCCCGGTTACGCGAACCTGGTACGGCAGAACCGTCTGGAGCCCTTAAGCGGTTACATCAAGACAAAGGGTGTCGATACCGTTCTATACGGCGGCACCACCGAACAGATTACGGTAAACGGCGAAGTCTACGCACTGCCCTTCCGCAGCGATTTCTGGCTTATTTTCTACAACAAGGATCTCTTTGACGCCGCCGGAGTCCCCTATCCTTCAAACGACATAACTCTGGATGAATACGATGCCCTGGCGAGAAGAGTTACCCGTGGAAGCGGGGCGAATAAGACTTATGGGGCCCATTATCATACCTGGCGGAGCGCAGTTCAGCTTTTCGGCATCCTGGACGGGAAAAACACCATCGTAGACGGTACCTACGATTTTCTTACCCCCTATTATGAGCGGGTCATTAAAGAACAGAACGAGGGTATCGTACAGAACTATGCCGCCCTTAAAACTTCGGGAACCCATTATTCGGGAGCCTTTTTTAATAATCAGATCGCCATGCTCAATATGGGGACCTGGTTTATCACCACCCAGATTGACAAGGTAAAAACCGGTGAATCCCTGTCCAAAAACTGGGGCCTGGCAAAATACCCCCACCCCGCTGGGGTTCCGGCGGGTACAACTCTGGGCACCATTACCTCCATAGCGATAAACCGGAATTCCAAAAACAAAGACGCCGCCCTGGACTTTATGCGGTTTATTTCCGGCCCGGAAGGCGCCGTCATACTTGCCAAACTGGGAACTATTCCGGCAATTATGAATCAGGAAGTGATCAACGCCATCGCGTCCATTCCCGGCTTCCCCGGCGATCCGGAAAGCAGAGAAGCCTTGCAGGTGTACAGGACCTATCTTGAGATGCCCCTGCATGAAAAAAGCGCGGATATTGAGATTGTCCTGAACGAAGCCCACGACGGTATCATGACCGGTAACAGTACCATCGCCCAGGGCATCAAGGAAATGAATGACCGGGTAAAAGTTATTTTAGGAAAATGAGGTTAATGACCAAAAAAACAAAAGAAGCTGTTATAGCATATAGTTTTATTGCACCAAATTTTCTTGGGTTTGCGGTATTCACCCTGGTTCCGTTGGTGTTTGCCCTGATTCTGTCTTTTTTGAAATGGGACGGGGCAAACCCCATTGAATTTGCCGGGTGGGAAAATTTCATCCGCCTCTTTAATGACCCTGTTTTTTTACGGGCTCTGTGGAATACGATCCTTTATACCGGCGGTGTGGTACCCCTTACACTGGCCTGCGCTCTTTTCCTCGCCATACTGCTTAACCAGGAAATAAAAGGCCGCGCTTTTTTCAGAACCGTTTCTTTTTTCCCCTATGTGGCCTCCCTGGTGGCGGTGGCGGCGGTATGGAATTTTATTTTCAGCCCCACCTGGGGGCCGGTCAATAACCTGCTCAACGCCCTCACGGGAATTCCTATTGAAAAGCTTCCCGGCTGGGCCGCGGACCGGAACTGGGCGCTCCCTACGGTTATTTTTTTCAGCGTATGGAAAAATATGGGGTATTATATGGTGATATACCTCGCCGGCCTCCAGGGGGTGAATCAGGAACTCTATGAAGCCGCAAATCTGGACGGCGCCAACGGGTGGCAGCGGTTTCTC
>JAISCO010000043.1 GCA_031265535.1 Spirochaetaceae bacterium
TCAATATATGGTATATTATTATACATATTTTTGTATTACCCTATTTTTTTAATAATGTCAAGCCATATTTTTATTCGTGTCAAGAGCCTCTTCGTTTTACCGCCACCGCCTTCCTTAACTCATATATTCATCCGCAAATTTTCTTGGTTTCATTATTATCGGTTTGTCTATATTTATTTCATCAAAATCTTTGTCGCCGGTGATAAATATATCTGCATTCGATTCTATTGCCGCACTCAAAACAGGAAAATCATATATCTCTTATCCTGGAATATCGAGAATAAAGTCAAATACTTTTGCCACAATTGAATTTGGAAATAAAATTGACGATACAATAATATTTGAATCAACCATTATTTCCATAATTATTTTCCGGCCGTTTTCTCATGTCTTTTATATATTTCACAACATCGTCCGGATTTTTAAACCCAGCCTTTTCCGCTTCTCCTTTCATAACATTCTGCATGATTTTTAGCGCTGCCGAATTTGAATTTTGAATATAATACTTCCCGTTTTCTTCAAAAAATAATATTTTATCCACTTTTTTTAGGTCCATTTTTTGCCGAATGTCCGGGATGGTTATTTGGCCCTTTGATCTTAGTTTGGCAATTTCCATAGCAATATTTCCTTACACATACAGTATATTATGATAATTGATAATATCAAGAGCATCCTCGTTTTACCACCGCCTTCTTTATTCCATCTACTTACGCTGGAGTTTTGCCTCCGCAAAACTCCTAAAGTAATTGACGCTTCGCGTCAATTACTAAACGTCAGGCAAATGAGCCAATTTCATCGCAAACTTTGTTTGCGATGAAATTGGCTTCCGTTTTCCACGCGGAACCGGAATTTTCCGGCCCAGCGACAGGGCTGTTTCAATCCATTCCGATATTACAAGTTCCACGTTTTGAATCGTTTCAATATATGTTTTTCCGTCAGCCATACATCCCGCAAGTTCTGGAACTTCCGCGATATAGGCGTTGTCCGTTTCACTCCAGTATATGATGATTTCGTATTTATGCATCCGCTAAGCGCCCAAATTCATCAGAATATCGAGCATGGAATTCACGGTGCTGACAAAACGCGCCGCCGCCTGATACCCGTGCTGGTACTTAATCATATTGGAAAGCTCCTCGTCCATATTCACGCCGGAGACAGACTGCCGCATATCGTGAAGCTGTTTCATGATCTGTTCTTGTGTTTCCAGAGCGCGTCCCGACTGCTCTCCCAAAAGACCGATGCGCCCAACACTGTCCGCAAAATAGTCGTCAAAAGTGCCAAGCCGCCCCACCATGACAGTCGTGTTGCGGACGGCCGCTATAGCCAAAGCCGCGTCCCCGTTACCCGGATTAGCGGCGCGTCCATTTTCTCCATAACCGGAAGCCACAGACGCGATTTCACGGCGCAGGACAGGATTCAGTTCAATCCAGCCGGAAGGGTGGGCGACCGGCGCGGTAGAATATTCATCCCCGCGAAACGAGGCAACCGCATCCGGCGTTCCCCAGTCAAAGGCCCCCTCCGGCCCGGCAGCCTGCAACAAACCCGCATAGCCCTCCAAAAAACGCCCCGAATCCTCAATGTGGCGTATGACAAAATCAGGATCATCGCGGTTTTCCGTAACGGTACCCCTAAGCGAAAGACGGCCGTCGCGGTTAAGCCGCGCCGTAATATCAGCGCCGGAATTATTTATGCGGCTTACCAGGTCGGCAACCGTATCTTCGGCATAGTAAGGAATCTCGACAAGCGCCCCATCGTCCGCCGCCGCCGGATTGAAGGCCGATAATGAAATAACGCCTTCAAGACCAATTTGGGCGCGTTCATCAAGGGTATTTGCGCCATTAACGCGGTAAATATAGGTCGAATCATACTCGCCGTCTCCATCACGGTCATAGTTTCCGTCCACATTTGTAACAAAATGATGCTCGGTAAAGAAATCCAGACCGGTTTTGCCGTTTATGCCATAACCCGCGCGGTGATTTTCGTTTACCAAGTCAATAAAATTCATCGAAAGATTGTCTAAAGTCTGAATTTCCTTCTCAATCGTGTCGTCCCTAAGCTCCAAAAGCGCCGAAAGACTGCCGCTGCCCCGCGTCGGCTCAAAAAGATCGCCCGTATCAGCCCAGCTTATCCGCCCGTAGCCTTCGGTATCGACACCCCGCGTAATCTCAAACTGCCGTCCAACGCCGCCCTGTACCAGTACAATGCCGCCGGTATGCACCATGAATTCATCGCTGTCCCTTTTGTCAACCGTTATGTTGATGATAGACGACAGCTTATCGACAAGCAGATCGCGGCGGTCAAACAAGTCGTTAGGCTGGTCTCCCTGCGCAATAATCCGCTGAATATCCTTGTTCAAGTCGGCAATCTGGCGCGAAAGTTCGTTTACGCGCTCTACAGTCAGCGTAATATCTTCGTCCGTCATGTCTTGCAGATGTTTAAGCCCGTTAAAACGGTCGTGAACGCCGTCAATAAAGGTCTGCGCCCGCTCAATCAACGCGGTACGCGGCGCGGAATCGGCGGGATGACGGGAAAGTTCCTGCCATCCGTCCCAAAAAGAATCCATTTTTGCCCGCAGCGAGTTGTCGCCCACCTCAAGATACATTTGGTCAAGCTGCCGGATGTACGGATCGCGTGTTTTCCAATACCCTTCGCCGCCCGCCTGCGCGACAATGCGCCGGTCAAGTAATTCATCCCGTATCCGCTCTACGCGGCTTACAACAACGCCCTGACCAAGCTGTCCCGGCCTATCCTCGCGGTTAAGGCCGGGCATAAAAATAGGCTCCATCTCGGCAAAATTAACGCGCTGCCGCGAATAGCCCTCGGTAGAAGCATTGGACAGGTTATGTCCCGTTATTTGCAGCGCCTGTTCATGCGCCCCAAGGGAGCGCTTGCCCAGTTCCAGGTTAGAAAAAGTAGATGTCATAGCCTCTCCTTAAAAGCGCCTGTTCAGCACTATGCCGCCCAGATCGGCGCTGCGCTCCGCCCCCGACTTGCCGTAAATCTTACCGCGCTTTTCCGGGAAAGCCGCCGCCAGCAGGCCGGAAACGAGCAGGCGGGACTCTCCAAGATAATTTGCAAGAGCCGCCGCCGAAAAGCGCAGTTTGGCCGCCTCAAATTTCATCCGCCGGTAAAGATCGCATAGCTCGCGCCGTTCTTCGACCGGAAAACACTGCGCGAAAGCATAAAAACTCAGGCCGGAATTCAGGGCGGAATCATGTTTTTCAGTAGGCGCTTCTCCCTCAGGCGTCAGCGCCATACGCTCTTGTTCAAGCGCCGCAAAGCGCGATATTAGCGAATTTACAACCTCGATAGAAGCGTTAAAGTCTATCCAGTCCCTGCGTTTTACGGCCTCGCTCACAATCAATTGAGCCGCCTCCGCCTCAATAATCGCCTCAAGTTCAGAGTTCAACACCGCCTTGTACTTTGCGTATATATTTTCCATTTTATTGTCCTTTTTTAACTATCGGCATTTAAGAAAAGGGCTTTAAAGGAACAGTTAGCAATTAACA
>JAISCO010000088.1 GCA_031265535.1 Spirochaetaceae bacterium
GTGCACTGGATGGAGGCTTTCATTTCCATAGAAAGTCCCTCCTACAATGCCAACAGCTTTCGCTGTTGGAGTCACTCATGCCTGACGTTTTGCCGCCTGCTTTACCCTATAAGGAAGGATAAGACCGCAACGAAGCAAAAACCTTTGTAGCGCGGCCTTTAAGCAATTTGCACAACAGTAACTCTTTTGGGCCTACGCCATGCTGCCACATACTCACACACGCTCAGGAGTTTGTTGCGCTTCGCGCAAAAAACATCAAAAAATCGCCGATCAGGCGCCGCCTATGAGGCGATTTTTTACCTTGCAAACTTTATAGAACCAAAGGTTCACAGCAGTCCATAAATCGTGGTTTTTGCGGCAAATTCACCACAGGTGAACAGTGACGCAAAAACCTACAAGTGCAACAGACTGCCAGGCGAGCCGTAATCAAGCGCGTTTTGTTTGCTTCCAGCAATTCTCAGTTTAATACGAGCCACACATTAAGGCCATCGTTAAAAGGGTCGAGGGATGTTCCCGTGGCGGCTGGTCTATAATATGCCTGCTATACATAATTGACATAATTTGCAATGAATTATGCACTAATATTATTATATGAATCAAGCATTCGCTTATTGCGGACAGTCATATCTATATCCATTATTATTTTTTCTTTTTTATATAACTATTACTTTTTGTTAAAAAATACATTATTAAATTTAATTCAAAAACATTAAATTTTTCTTTTGCGTCCGCATTAAGTTTAGACCAATAATTAAGCATATTCGTTCTATTATTAATAATTTCATAGTTAATATTATATTTTGAAAGATCAACACCTTCAACAGAAGTTATTGCATAAAAACACTCCTCATTAGTTGATTTAATATTTGGTTTTTCAGAATCCTGTCGTCTATCATTAGTTCCAACAAAAGAAATAAGTTCGTCAAAAGAACGTATATCATCGGGTAAATTAAGTATAAAACATATTTTTTTATATTTTTCCAGAAAATGAATCATATCCGTTTTAAGCATTTTATAATACCCTCATTGTATATTTTATACATTATTAAAAGAAATTCGTCAATGGATTTATGATTTTTGACGCGTCATTACATTGATGACAGGCATTGAAGGAAGGGACGCCCCCCCCCCCCCCTTGCGGCGGGACGGAGGGCGTTCGCGCGGCGGCCTAGGCAGCGCAGGCCGCCGCACGGTTACGGCGGGCTTTCGCCCGCCGTTTTAGTGGAAGTTACTATGGCAGTGTGAACACCGCTATGGAGCCTTCCTCAGAAGCCGCCGAATTGATATTTGCGGGGGTGTTAAGCTCAGTAACTATTCCCGATGCGCTGGTTCCGACTGAAACAACGAATTCCGAGTTTAATGCAATGTAGTCAAAGCCGGTAGTACCATAGCTGCCAACGCCTGCCACTGGGCCTGCATCTGATACGGTACCGGCCACGAACGAACCGCTGGGGATGGTTGCTATTATATAGCTATTATTGCCATAAGTACCGGCAATGTTTTTAGCAGCAGCTCCGGCGACGATGCTGCCGGCCATATTATTATCATTGCCGCCGGTGATTGTAAGCTTTTTGCCGCCTGCAAGGGTTAACGAACCGCCTTTCGACACATCAATGGCAACGCCGGTAATCGTCGTATCAGCTTTAAAGTTGAGTATCAGAGTCTCGTCACCACCAAACAAAAGTGACAGAGGAGTAGCTGCCTGGCTTGTCCCGGCGCTGATACCGTCCCCGGCCAATGTTATAAGCGTTCCAACGTTAGCGACATAGTTGGCGACGCTGCCTGCCCCGGTTAGTTCGTAACTTGCCCCGCTAAGCTTGCCCGTTCCACCGGTGGTGCTTACCTCAAAGAGTCCGTTCTTATCCAGTACGATAATGCCGTTTCCGCTAAGGCTAACGTTATCATTTGTTGTCAGCGTGCCGCCGTTAATGGTCAACTCGTTGCTTACTTGTCCGCCCTTGGCGGTTAAACCGCCAACGCCTTTCAGGGTTGCGGCTTCATTAACGGTTACCGGGCCCAAAATCGTGGAGGCGACCGTGAATTCAACGTTACCTTTGAGGGTGGCCGCGCCGGAGCCGGTGAGTTTGGCGAATTTGCCGGTCAATACGTTAGCCGCCGCCAAAGCGTTGGGGTCTGTCAGCGTTACTGTGCCGCCGAATTCTCCGCCTTTGGACGTGAGAGTCTTTGCCCTGAGTTGGCCGCTTACGACCACTATATCCGTGGCCTCCGTGCCGCTCGTTACGGCCCCCGAAACGACCAGGGTCCCAGCGTTGGACACAGTGCCGACACCTGAAAGGTTAACCGCACCGGCTACATAAAGAGCGCCCCCGCCAACGGTAACAGGGCCGCTATTTCCGTTCAACGTAAGGTTTCCTATCCAAACGCCTACAGAACCTTCCTTAATAGCCGCGAGACGAATATCACTGATGGAGGAAGGCTCGCTCGTAAACGAGACAACCGGCCCCACCGCTGTGGTACCGACCACAGAAGCTGAGCCGGGGTTCACCTGAACGAGACTGCCGGCGGCATCACTGACATAGCTGTCCATAAACGACTGGGTGGGCGCTAAAACATAGGATTGGCCCGTGGTAAAGTCAACCTTGCCGGTCTTGTTGGCAGAAGTGTCGGCGATATTACCCTGGACAACAAGAATGTTATTATCGGCATCTTTAAGCGTGTAACTGTTCAAATCCAGTGTTTTTCCGCTAAGAATAATCAAAGGATCATCGCCGTCCTCGAACGCCGTATCTTTCAATAACTTGACGGTAGGCGCTCCAGCATCAAACTCGGCCTGGATGGCCTCGATCTCGCTGGCGAAACTCGGCGCCCACCTATCAACATAATTCGTACTCGAATCATCATCCGAAGAACATCCTACAAACGCCAGCGCAAGCGCCAACGCTAGAGGAATCAATAAAGACTTATTCAATTAAGTCCTCCCAAAAAAAAGTTCACCCGGGCCAAGCCCGAGTGCCTGCGGAAGGCACATTCGGAAACCGAATCCGGCTTCCACAGTAAGAAACGCACGGTACGCTGCTACCGCCGTATCCAGAAATCCATCCCGCTGTGGACGGAATCTTGATACGGAACCCGCGCGGCGTTTTGTCTCCTAAAAAAAACACCACGCAATGGGCGCGCTTCTTTATAATAACATGATAGCGAACTTATCGCCATATTTCAAGCGACACGGCCATTCTCCATTCTCCATTCTCCATTCTCCATTCTCCATTCTCCATTCTCCTCACTCCCAATTGTTAATTGTTTTTCTCCACTGGAATTTTAGGCCAATATAGCGGTAATATACCGGTATGAGTAATGTGGTTCTAAAGGCGGAAGCCTTGGACGGGTATCTTGACGAGCAGGACAAGGTGAATTTGTCCCGGATGGACAAGGTTTACCGGGAAGTGATGACTTGCTTTAACATACTTTCTACCACCAAATTGGCGGCGGAGCGCAAACAGGAAGAAGACGCTCTCATCCGGCTATACAACGAGATGGGCGAGATGATGCAGGATATCTGCAAGAATGAACCGGGGATCAATGTTTATTCGTTTTTAACCCCCGATGAAAGTCATGCCGAAACTTCCCGCCTTATCGCAAAGTTAAGGGATATGCGGACTGAACGCGAGGAGTTTGTATACTACATCCAGCGGGCCTATGAAATGCTTTTTAAGCTGGCGTTTGGCGGAACTCTGGGGGTCAATAAGAATTATTTTATCATAAAAACTCCGGTGGACGTTCCTGTACAGAATTACGCGGTTCACAAAATTCCCAACATAGACACTCAAATCGAAAATACCGTGATGTGCGTCATGCTGCGTGGGGCATTGCTCCCTTCTATGATTATGTCCAAGGAGATACAGGAATACTCCTCGCATGGGTACACGACTCCCTTCGCGTTGTTCAGGATACGGCGTGACGACTCAAAATCCGAAAGCGATATGGAGTATATCCTTGATTTGAACCGTTCATTTTTCGATCTGGCGCGGCTTGACGGCAAAGACCTTATATTTGCGGACCCCATGAACGCCACAGGCGGAAGTCTGGTTACGGTTATTAAGTACCTGTTGGGGCAGGGTATCAAACCCCGGTCGGTTCAATTCTTTAACGTTATTTCCGCCCTGAAGGGGGCGCTGCGGGTTGTGAGGGCGCTGGAAAACTGCAAGGTTTACACTCTTTGGATGGACCCGGTTCTGAACCGGTCGGCGTACATACTGCCCGGACTGGGGGATGCCGGCGACCGTATCAACGGCAGGGACGCGGCGGAGGCGCCCCGAAATATTATTCAGCTTATCGCCGATTACGGCTCTAACATAGCCCGGCTTTACCGCGCCCAGATCCGTGAAATTGGGGAAACGGTGCTTGGCCCCCAAAAATGAAGCCCCCCCCCCCCCCTGAATAAGGTAAAACTTTGAACGCCGTTATCAAAGTGAACGCATCTCCGCCGCCATGCCAAGTAAAAAGTAAAAGGTAAGAAATAAAAGGTAAGAAGTGTCGCGTATGCCAAGCGCCGTTTGCGTAGCTGACGGCACGGAGTAAAGGCCGCTTTGGGTATGTTAGCGCGTAGCGCATGTGCCTCCATGGCAAATGGTAAAACTTTGAACGCCGTTATCAAAGTGAACGCTTCTCCGCTGCCATGCCAAGTAAAAAGTAAAAGGTAAAAAGTAAAAGGTAAGAAGTAAAAGGTAAGTTTTCGTACCTGACGGCACGGAGTAAAGGCCGCTCTCGGGATGCTAGCGCGGAGCGCATGTAAACCCACTGGCGGGTAAACCGGCTGGCCGGTTGATTTTTTGGGGGGGTATGTGTAAACTAGGGGAATGACTTATAGAGAGAAGTTTATTCAGATAAACAAAGAAGCTGCGGGCACAATAATAGCCATTGCGGTGATAGCCGTGTTTTGGTGGGTAAGCGGCTTTGCGCTGGAAAAAATAGACTTTACCATTTTTTATATGCCCGGCTGGTTTGTCGTAAGCTGCGGCGGCTCTTTGATTTTATCTATATGCGCCGCCGTATTTTTAGTAAAAAAAGTCTACAAAAACTTCGATTTGTCGGACTTGTCGGACGAATCCGAAGAAGGCGGCGCAAAATAAAATATGAACACAATACTCACGCTCACGCCCATATTTATTTTTCTTGTTGTATTGCTTGGCGTTGGTTTTTTCGCGCGGCAAAAAGGGAAAGACAGCTCCGGCGGATTTTCAAACGAATACTTTATCGGGTCGCGCAGCTTGGGCGGCTTTGTCTTTGCGATGACATTTGTCGCGACATACACATCGGTTTCCAGCTTTGTGGGGGGGCCCGGGCTTGCGTGGGCGCGCGGTTTTGGCTGGGTTTACTATGCGACAATACAAGTAGTTTCCGTAATGATGGTAATGGGCGTTGTAGGCAAAAAACTCGCCATCATTGGACGGAAAATAGGCGCGGTAACAGTCATAGACATAATCCGCAAACGTTATTCCAGTGATATTTTAGCAAACATTTCCGCTGTGGTTATAGTCCTTTTCTTTACGGCAATGATGGTGGCGCAGTACACAGGCGGGGCAAACCTTTTCGCGGCGGCGGCAAACGTTGATTACAACGCGGGACTAATATTATTCGCGCTTGTCGTAGTAATTTACACTTCGGTAGGAGGATTTCGCGGGGTAGCCCTTACCGACACTATATGCGCCGTTATTATGGTACTCTGCATAGGCGTAATCGGTTTTGCTATACTAAATTCCGGCGGCGGCCTTGCCGGCGTCATGAAAAAAATCAACGCGGAACCGGTACTGCTTGAAGTACAATCGGGCGGCTATCTTTCCGTACCATTTCTACTCTCACAGTGGCTGCTCTGCGGCGTTTGTACACTGGGCCTGCCGCAGTCCCTTGTCCGCAGCCTCAGCTTTAAGGACAGCCGGGCGCTGCACCGCGCCATGATATACGGCACAGTAGTTATCGGATTGATGATGGTAGGGATGCACCTTTTGGGCGTACTTTCACGCGGAGTCATAACGGAGATCCCGGCCGGTAAAACAACCGACGCGATAATGCCCACACTAATAGTCCAGACACTGCCTTCTGTACTTGCGGGCTTTGCGATAATCGGCACACTTGCCGCCACAATGTCAACCGTTTCATCACTTTTAATAACAGCCTCGTCCTCTATAATCAAAGATTTATGGCTGCGTTATAGCTCAAAACAAGCATCCCGGCCAAATGACAAGCAGATACAGCGCTTTTCCATACTCGTAACCCTCTTAATCGGACTAGTTTCTTTAATAATCGCTATAAAACCGCCTTCGGTCATTGTCTGGATTAACCTTTTTGCGTTTGGCGGCTTGGAAAGCGCCTTTTTTTGGACATTCCTGCTGGGTTTATTTTGGAAAAGAGCCAACAAGACAGGCGCGATTCTCGCAATGATTGGCGGCGTTGTTTTGTACTGCGCCTCTATGGCGCTGCGCCTTCCATTAGGCGGCAGCCATCAAATTGTAATCGGCATTGGCGCGTCTTTTGTTTTGTTTATCGCGGGCAGTCTGCTGGGCAAGCCTCAGGACGAAAAAACACTTCGCCTATTCTTCCCCGAAAAGTTTTAACCCGCCACCCGCCAGCGGGTTTCAATGCGCTCCGCGCCGGCATACCCAACGCGGGCTTCACTCCGTGCCTCAGGTCCGAAAAGGGCGGTTAGCATACGCGGCTGCCCGCCCTATCATTCCTCATTCCTAACTGCTCATTTTTCCTTTTTCCCTTTTACTTTTTACCTCTTTGCGGGGGTCATCCGTGTTGGCGCTGATTTTCGTTTTGAAATCGGAATTGTTACTTCCCCCCCCCCCCCCTTAACAATTCTTTAACGCATCCAATTCCTCAGCTAATTTTTCCCAGTTTGAGGTACATTCAGCGATGGCCGCGGTGCTTTGCTCAAGTTGAGACTGAAGCTCGCGGCTCTTTTCGCCGTTGGTATAGACATCGCGCTCTGAAAGCCGTGCTTCCAGAGCGGATTTTTCCGCTTCAAGAGCGTTGATACGTTCAATTATGGCGGCCTCGGCGCGTTCCACGCGCCGAATGGCGGCGGAGCGCTTCTTTTCTGCTTCGCGCGCGTCATTTTTTGACGCGCCATTTTTTGTAGTTCCCCCGCTCACTTTCGGATCCATTTTGCCGGCAGCCTGACTCTCTTCGAGCCCCGTTAGGAAATATATGGCATCCAGATAAGAAGCATAGTTTCCGTAGTAAATCCGGTGCGGCTGTCCAGCGGAAAGCGCAAGCGTTTTGCTGGATAAGGCTTCCATAAAAGCGCGGTCGTGAGAAACAAAAATGACAGTGCCGGTGTAAGCGAGCAGCGCCTCAAGCAGAATGTCTTTTGCGTACAGGTCAAGATGATTCGTAGGCTCGTCAAGGACGAGCAGGTTTGCTGGGCGTAGCAGCAGCCGGAGCAGAGCGAGACGGCTTTTTTCACCGCCGGACAAGACTGAAATTTTCTTGAACACATCGTCGCCGCGAAACAGGAACGCGCCCAGCATATCACGGAGACGGGGAATGAGGGCTGTAGGAGCGGCGTCTTCCAGCAGTTCCAATACAGTAGCCGCGCCGCCGTTGATAGCGCCGCCATTTGGATTGAGCGTTTCGGCGGCTTCTTGCGAAAAGTAGGCGCATACGACACCCGCGCCATAAGTTACCGCGCCTTCATAAACATTATCCGCGCCCGCGATTATGCGAAGCAGCGTACTTTTGCCCGCGCCGTTTGCCCCGACTACAAGCAGGCGCTCACCGGCTTCAAGGCAAAGGTCAAGACCGGAGAGGACTTTCTTTTCGCCGTAAGTCTTGCGGATTCCTTCAAGTTTGAGCGTTATACGCCCTGAATGCGGCGGCGGCGGCAGTTTTATCGCTATTTTTTTTAAGTTTTCAGGGATTTCTATACGAGTCATCTTTTCAAGCATCTTGATCCGTTCCTGTACCATGGCGGCCTTGCTGGGCTTGTAGCGGAACCGGCGGATTAAGTCTTCCGCCCGCGCAATCTCGTCCTGCTGCCTCTTGTGCGCGGCGATCAGGTTTTCGATTTCAGCTGCGCGGCGTGTTTCATAGCCCGTATATGTCCCCGGCCAGCGCTTCAGCCTGCCTTGAAACAACTCGTACACCTCGTTTATTGTCGCGTCAAGAAAGTAGCGGTCGTGGGAAACAAGCAAGAAGGCGCCCGTAAAGTCCCGCAGCCACTGTTCCAGCCAGCCGCGCCCCTCGACATCAAGATAGTTGGTGGGTTCGTCCAGCAACAGTATATCAGGATTTTCGAGCAGCGACTTGGCAAGAGCTATCCGCATCTGCCAACCGCCGGAAAATTCCTCCGTAAGCCGCCCGTAATCGCTCTCCGCAAAGCCCAGACCTTGCAGAACAATGGCTATCTGCTTATCAATCCGCCAAAAACCCGCGATTTCAAGCGTTTCATTGATGTGTTCCGCCTCGTGGAGCAGATTTTGCGTCCTGTTATCATCCGTTGTCGCCGTTTGCAGCAGATTTTCTATCGCGATTCTACGTTCAAGCATCGCCGTGCAGCGGCTAAACGCGGTTTTTACCTCATCCCATAAGGTTTTCCCGCCGTGAACAAGGCCGGATTGCGGCAAATATGTTATCCGCGCCCCTTTTTCCAGCGCCCGCTCTCCGGAATCACAGGGTATAAGCCCCGCGATTATCTTCATCAACGTGGATTTTCCAGACCCGTTTGCCCCGCAAAGCGCCGCGCGTGAGCCGGTTTTTAGTTTTATGTCCGCGTTATGGATTATATTCCGCTCTCCAAACGCAAGCGACACACCGGTAAATTGAACAAAAGCCATTCTCTAATGTTAGCGCAGCCGTAAACAAAATTGGAATTCCCGCGCACACACGTACAGCAGTTTTACTTTTAGAAAATTTATGGTAAAAAGGAACAATTCTTACCTCTTACAAAGGGGGGAAGCGCATCAATCATAAACCGTTAAAATTTTGAGGTAATATGATAAATTTTTTGTCGCTGCTCCCCCTCGTTCCAAAGGTTTTGCTTCGCAAAACGCTTTTCCACTACCCCCACCCATTAACAATTAACAGCGGGTTAGTGGATAGTGGACAGAGCAGTTTTACTTTTAGCGCTAAAAGTAAAATTGCTAACATGTAGTTTTCATGACAAGCCAAACCCCGTTGCTGCGTTAACGAGAGGGAGCATTTCCAATGAACGGCGACACAGAGTGTATAGACATCTCTCAAACTGTGGGTAAACGGTCTCAAGACCGGGAAGAAGAATATTTTACCTCAAAGTCGAAAAAGTCGAAGAAGGAAAGAGAAAGAGGGAAGATTTTTTACTTTTTCCCTTTTATTTGAATAATAGCTTGCAGGGGGAGGGGGTAATAGGGCAATGCGTAACATTGACCCCGCCCCAAATGTTGCGGAGAAAACCGCACAAAGGGTGCAGCCCGACTGCGGTTTTCGTAGCCCGAGCCGCCTACTGGCGGCGTCCCCAGCATAGCTGGGGCGCGTAAACAGACCCATTATGTGCAGTTGCTTGGCTTTTTATTTAGTTTTTCTCTAATCCAATTTACTTTTATATTTTCTGCTTCTTCTATCCGTTCAAGATCCGTATGATCCGATGTTACTAATATCCATTTCCCAATAATACATTCTGCTACTAATATTGT
>JAISCO010000128.1 GCA_031265535.1 Spirochaetaceae bacterium
CGGCGCCGTTACCGGCGGCGGCGCTTAGACACATACTAAATAAACGCGGATACGCAAACACGGTAATAAAAACTCCGGCGCGTTCCTCCGGCAGGAAAACACGCTCAAGATTCTGGCGATTGTTTTCTAACGGCGTAACAAAAAAATATAATTGATGATCGGACAAAAATGAAATGGCAAAACGGTTAAATGTGTAAAGGTACGGTCCCCCGATCACCCCCCCCAAATCCGCCAAAGCCGCGTTTTCACTTTTTAACAAAGAAATATGCGCCAAGTTGTTAATCACATAACGTGAATATCCGGCCTCGATAAGTTTTGGCAGCGCGGTTTCGTATAAATCAACGTCATTTTCCGCAAAGAATGGAGGCAGTACCAGAATAATATCTTTTGGCTTGAACGGCAGCGGTTTTTTTTCGCGCGCCAAACGCTTTATGATTCCAGTCGAAACATAAAGCATCAATGCCGCCGGTTTTACCGACTGCGCGATATACATATCTTCTATACGCGAAACGCAGACATACAAGCCCTCTGGAAAAATATTTTCCATATTTTTTTTTACCGGTTTGAATTTTACCGGCGGCGCTTTTTCAAAACCGGGCTGCCCGTGCCTCCGCCTGCCGACATCATCTTTTTGTAAAACCGGCTGATAGCGCCGCGACATTTCCTTTACGCTTATCAAATAAACATTGTCGCCTTCCGAGAAACCGGCGGGTATGTCCACCCAGAACGAACCGTCCGCCTGATACTCGACGCGCTTTATTTTATGAGACGCCCGCTCTAAATCGTCCGCCCGGTGTATGCGTATTGAATCACCGGCGCTAAGTTCAATCATGTCGGACGCGGCGGTGTCCGTGTCCGTAGCAGTGTCCGTGCCGGTAGACGCGCCGCCGCCTATACGAGCGAACACGCCGTCATTTCCGGTTTTTATCTTTTCAATACAACCCAATTTGATGCCGGTTCCGCCGTCACGCGACGGATTTAACCAGTCATTTGACGCGGGACGCCCATCAAAATAAAAAAACGTTTTTTGACGGGCAAAATCATTTTTAAGCATAGTTTTTGCCGCGTCGATTCCGGTTTGGGGAACTTCAGCGCCGCTCGCAACGGCATTTTCAACAGCATCAAGCGCGGCGCGGTATGCGCGGACAACAGATCCAACATAATCGGCGCTTTTCATCCTGCCTTCGATCTTGAAAGCGTTTACACCCGCGTCAAGCAAAAGCGGTATTTTTTCCAGCAACTGCAAATCGCGCGGACTAAAATAATAGGCGCTCTCGTTATCGTCCGTGGAGTAAAGCCTGCGGCAAGCCTGAGTACACATACCGCGGTTCGCTGATTTTCCGCCTAAATAACTGGAAAACAGACACAATCCTGAAACGCTTACACAGAGTGAACCGTGTACAAAAATTTCCAATTCAATGTTCGTATTTTCGCGTATCGCTTTTATTTCCTTAAAAGAAAGCTCGCGGGCAAGCACAACCCGCGTTACGCCTTCTTTGGACAGCAGATTGGCCGCCTTTGACGAGGCAACATTCATCTGGGTTGACGAGTGAATCTTTAACGACGGGAAATAAGAACGCGCCATCTGTACTATGCCGAAATCCTGAACGATGATCCCGTCGCAGGGCAATTTTGACAAATACTTTAATATCTGATACACGCGGTCGGCCTCGCGCTGCTCAAAAATCGTATTTACGGCAACATAGAGCCTGCGCCCTGTACGGCGTAAACTCCGCGCCGCGTCTTCAAGTTGGGCGTAACTAAAGTTGGCGCCGCGAAGCCGCGCGTTAAATTGCTTTAATCCAACATATACGGCATCCGCGCCGGAAGCAAACGCCGCGTTAAACGCCTCTACACTTCCTGCCGGCGCAAGTAATTCAATTTTTCTAATTTCTTTCACAAATAATCCTTTAGTTCCATGTTACGCAATTTAAGAAATTAAGCCAATCCAGAATTCGGAAAGGAAAAAGGAAAAAGGAAAAAGGAAAAAGGAAAAAGAATTAACAATTATCAATGAGCAATTAGGAATGAGAAGGGAGAGGGGGAAGTCTCCCCCTACGCCCGCACACGGTTGCGGACTACCCCCTCAGCGGGGGCAAAATGTTCTAAGCTGCCCCGGAGTCCCGAAACAGGATATTGAGTCTTGGAGGATGCCCCCGCAACGCCCCCACCCGCCAGCCCGCCAGCGGGTGTCGCGTATGCCAGTCGCCTTTGCCTTACCGACGGCACAGAGTGAAGGCTGTTTTCGGTATGCCGGCGCGGAGCGCATATAAACCCGCTGGCGGGTGGTTTTAACGTGGGGGCCGCATTATACTTAGACTAAGATGATAGGCGTTGAAAATGAAAGTTCGCTGCACCGCGCGTTAAAGAACGCCTATGCGGGGGAGGGGGGTAAGACCGAGATCGCAAACGGGGCGTATGTCTGTGACTGCGTAAACAGCGCGGGGGATATTATCGAGATACAGACAGGCAGTTTCGCGCCGTTGAGTAAAAAACTACCGCGGCTTAGCGGCAGCAATCGTATAAAAATTGTTCATCCCATAATTGAAGAAAAATATATAGCCTTGTACGATAACGACAATAATCTTATGCGTATGAGAAAAAGTCCCAAAAAAGGATGTAAATGGGACCTTTTTAACGCGCTGGTATACGCGCCGCTGCTGCCTCTTTTGCCGAGGCTGTCGGTGGAACTTGCCGTAGTTGATGTACTTGAAGAACGAAAAGCGGACGGTAAAGGTTCGTGGCGCAGGGGCGGTGTCAGCGTACAGGATAAGCATCTGCAAAAATACAAACAGACTATTCCGCTCTATGGTTTAAAAGACTATCTGCAATTCATTCCATTCAAAAAAAGTGAAACTTTTACCGCCGCGTCTCTGGCGGACAAAAGCGGCATAAAACCCGCCCTTGCCCGCAAAACAATATATGTTCTTCAACGCCTAAACCTCATTGAGCAGATAGGAAAATGCGGACGCTCAAAATTATTCTGTGCGGCTCGCGGGTCTAAGCCGGGCTGCAAATGAGCCCCTCCAGCAATTCCGATTTCGGGAAAATCATGGATTTGATATAGTTTCGATATAGTTTTAAAGGCACTTTTTTGATTTTGGGCGCATTTTTGCTCCGTAAAAACAGTGCTTTCCGCTCTAATTTGCTTCGTTACGCTTCGTAAATTACGCTTGTGCCGCCTCTTCCATTGCTAATTGCTCATTGCTAATTCCTTTTTCCCTTTTACTTTTTACCTCTTTGCGGGGGCCATCCGTGTTGGCGCTGATTTTCGTTTTTAAATCCCCCCCCCCCCCCGGTACCGCGCCGGGGAAGTATGCTGGCGTTACCGGACCTTGGTGATAGGCTGATTCCCAAAAGCCCCGCCGCTGATCTCTCCGCTAGGAACATTGCCGGTAAAATTAAAATGGGCCTGGGATGGCGCGCCGCGGCTATTATCCGGCACAACAAAAGATATACTTTTTATTGACGGTGTATTCACTATCCAGTTGTATTTTCCGCTGAATTCGTATCCGGGATGATGTGGAACTGTAGACATGGTCAAAGAAAAGGTATTCTCACTTATTACAAGTGTTATTTCGCTGGTTTCTTATCCACCTCCCCCTCCCTCCGCGGCGGTTTTGGTATAGCGATGTGTGCTTGTCCCGCGCCAAGTTCCTACAAGCGGGTTGGACGCCACCGTTACCGTAAAGGAAGCGCTCGCTCCCCCCACCGTAATCGTAACCCTCTGACTTCCCGCCTTTAACTTGTCGTAGCCCGAAATCATTCCGCCGGAAATATTCAGCGCCTCCGGTGAAGACGCTCCCTGCCGCGTTCCCTGAACCTTCATGCCGCCAAGGTTAAGGTCTTCCCCGAATTCATAGTTTGTCTTCGACGGCGGCGCGGTAATCGCTATGGACTGTAACGCCGCTACCGTTACGGAAAAGTTAGTCGTCTGACCTTGGCTGCTAACCGTCAGTGTCTGTTTCCCCGGACGCTTCGTATCAAAGCCTGAAATATTCCCAGCCGTAATTTGCAGAGGCTCTTCGCCAATGCCCTCCCAGATCCCGTTCACCCTGATGCCGGTCAGGTTGAGACCTTCCCCGACAAAGTACTCGGTCTTATCCGGCGCCGACACAAGGGCGATTTTCGAAATAGGCGCCACTTTTACGGTAAAAGTCGTGCTGTTCCGTTGGCCGTCCTTCTCATAGGAAACCGTAACGGTTTGCTCACCGGGCTTGTCCTTATCGTACCCGGAGATCCGCAAGGCATTCGCGCCGATGGTTTCGGCGTTGCCCTTTTTGTAATGCTCCGTTGCGGTAAGCCCCGCCGGGTCGAATTCCTGCCCTTGTCCGTACACTGTCCTGACAGGCTGACCGCTAACCTCAACCGACTGGAGCGTGTTACACCCCGCCAGTGAAAGAGAAAAAATCGCCGTTACGAGGAGGGCTAAACCGGCCATTCCGCTCCGCGAAATGGCTTGAAAGATACCATACTTTTGCTTTATTTTCATGGTTTACTCCTTAATGCGCCAAGGCCCCCAATGGAGCATTAGCCAAATCTAAGATACCCAAAAAGGTGGAACATCCGCCCGGGTTTCAAGCAATCCTGCCGGCGGACACACCTTATAAACAGGGGCGGAGAGGCGCTTATGCCGCCTTAGAATCTACCGGACTCGCTTTAAGTAATAGGCAATGAGATTCCCGCGACTCTCATAAGCTCCGACACCGGTATTCTTGTGATCATTTAATATTCTAATAGCCTGGTTGAGAACCGAAATATGGGGAGCATCTTCGCGGTAATCTATACGAGCCTGATTATAGATGTTTCGCGGAGTATCATAACGGGCAGGAACAGAAGGAGGATTATAGTAATAACCCTGGTCATCCGGCTCCGGCCGGTTATCATACATACTGTCGGCATCCCCGTCATGTTCCTGGGCATAGCCGTTAAATTCAGCCATTGTCGCGCCATAATATGCCCCCCAATGCACCCACACTGTGTCGTCCGCTTTTCGTATCGGTATCTTGACGCCGCTATAAAGAACACCCCCCGAATAGGTGAGACTGCTGTTAGTGCAACTTTTAATTGCGGTAATTGAACCGCCGGACTGGGTAAGCGTTCCGGTTCCGTTCTCCACCCCGCTGATATAGAGGGTAAAGGGCTGGTCCCCGTCGTCAGCGCTTGTAACTTCAATCTCTATCAAAGAACCATCAGAAAGTACTCCCTGAAATCCGTTTACATGAGTTACTTCAAGGAGTTTCTCTTCACTGCCGCCCGCAAAACCAGGACCGGCAGCCTCGTGACCGGGGTCATTAAAGGTTCCGCCGCTGCATACGGTAAGCGACGCTAAAACCGCAATCAGCAGGACGGTCTTGAGCGCCACTGTAATTTGTTTCATCTTTCGCTCCCTTAAAACGCGCCGCCGATGCTCAAACTCGGCTGCCAGCCGAGGGGTGTGGGGACATCGACCGAGCTTGGCGTCTTAGCATAGACAAAGGCCATAGACGGCTCAAGGAAGAATTTGGCGGTGAACATCAGTTTGTAGCCCGCCTTTAGGGACATGGTGATCCCGGTGAAGCCGCCTTTTTTCGAATCGGTTTCCCCGTCATACGAGAACACATTGAAACCCAGCCCCACGTCAATAAAAAACTTGTCCGGGCCCGACGATTGCGGATACCAGCGTCCGTGCGCGGCAAGGCCGAAATAGAAAATGTCTATCCGCGAGGCTTCGCCGAAATAGAGATCCGCGGCTGCGCCCACGGTGTAATGCGGGCGTACCAGATACTCGAAGCCCGGCGCAAGGGCGAACATTGAGTTGTCCGCATCGCTGTCTGTCCAGATAATGCCCTTGACCAGAGGGAACGTGTCCAGGCTTATGGCTGCTTTCGCCGTACCCTCCTGCGCAAAAGCGCTCACCGTGATTACCGTCCCAATGACGATAACACCTAAAAATTTTTTAAGTTTGTTCATAAGAAAACTCCTTTGTGTGCCTTTCACACACGCGGTCTCCCGCATAAAAATTGATTTTGTTCACCGCATACGCGGGTAACACCTTGTTTCAGATAAAAGGTAAAAAGTAAAAGGTAAAGATGTCGCTGTCCCCATACTCTAATTCGATCACCTCATTTTTCCGTTCGCTGTAAAAAGACTCGTGGAGTCCCTTCGTTTTGGACTTAGGTTTCAAAAGAAACTACTCCGTAACTATGATATAGATAGTATATTATTATGTTATATATAATTTGTCAAGCAGAAAAAAAGCTTTATTATTACCTTATAGGTAATAGATGGAACGACTTGGAGAAATTCTTGCTAAAAATATGAAGAAACACCGCCGGAAATGCGGTATTTCACAAGCTCAACTGGCTGAAAAGGTCAATGTGTCCACGCACCATATTGGCATGATAGAACTTGCCCGCAATTTTCCCACTTTAGACCTTGTAGAACGTATCGCCAACGCTCTGGACATCGAAATTTATCAATTGTTTGTAGAGCCTCATTCTCCCAATGAAGAACTTGAGCAGCTTAGGCAGGAGATCAAGGACGATATGAAGCAGTTGCTCAATGAATTTCTAGAAAAAGCTATACACGGTATATGCACGGACTAGCCACAAATGTATAAAGTAAGAAGGAAGAGGTAACAATTAGCAATGAGCAGTTAGGAATGATGAGGGAGGAGTGAAGGTAAAAAGGAAAAGGGAACAAGTAAAAAGGACAGTCCCTCAATTATGAGACGCCTGAAAAAATGTACCGCAGGGTTGCGTAAAAATCTGTCAACCTAATTCAGGAGTTGACCCCCCTCTTGAATATGAAGATGAGCCACAAATTAACAATGAGGAATGAGGAATGAACAATTAACAATGAGCAATTAAACAGATTGCGCCATAAATGGCGACGCAAATTATCGAATTGAAGGCAAAACCACGACCGCCGTTATCGAAGTGAAAGCATATCCGCCCCCAGCCGCGTATGCCAAGCGCCCTTGCTTTACCAAAGGCAGAGGTTGAAACTCTACTTCCGGGATGCTAGCGCGGAGCGCATATAAACCCGCTGGCGGGGCTCACTTTCGGTACATGACAAAGCCCGAAATCGGGAAGTTGCCGATTTCGGGCTGGGAGGACTCATCGAATCTCAATTTGTTTCCGTCTGCGTTTATAAGCGCCGAGCCATTAACTAGCATCTCATCAACGGGGAATGTTTGGGAGTAATAGATAAAATACTCGCCAATCTCTAATACGGCCCCTATATCTTTGTCCTTTCTGAGCATAAGGCTAGTAACTTCCCACAAGGTGCCCGGACTCAAACCGATGTAGCGAGACCAGTCGGCCACATACCGGCTGAAATCCATCTTTAATTTGAATTCTATCTCATCCGCGCCTTCCGCATAACAGAACGAGATCGTCACATCCATTGAACCTGCGGGCATCATTGCCTCTTCTGATGCCGGAATGTCGAAGGCGGTCATCCCTTCCCAATTTCCGGCGATCTGATTCATCCGGCTGACGGTTGTCCATGTATCGGCTTCTTCAGCGCACAGAGACGTACAGATAACGGAGAGAAAAGCGATTGCAAATGCGGCAGACGGTACTTTGTTGAATTGACTTTTCATTTTTTGTTTGTGATTATAAACAGTATGCACGGGAAATACAAGAATATGTTTGACAGCTATTCTCTGTTTGACATGGTCTTCGATCGTACTAGCAGACTGATTAGATTAAAAAGGAGAATTTTACCGACAGGGCGAATAAGTCAAAAAAGTAGAAACAAGTATCACTTTATACCCTTGTTACGCAATTTATTCGACTTCACGGGTATTTATATTTCTTTGTGTTTAGTGTAATCAACCTATTAGAAACAGTATGAAAGCGTTCCGATACAAACCGGTTGCCAGCCGGCCCTAAAGACAAATATGCGGGTATGGGCATGAGCGTGTACAAAATGCAGAAAGAGTTCCAAAAGTGTAACCGTTGGTTATGTGAACTGCCGCAGGGAAAATGGTGGGGGTAATTTATGTATAGAGATTTAGCAATGTTTGAAAATATAGAAATGGTAACCGATTGTCTTCATGCTACTGAAACAAAGTACAGAGATACTATGATTATGTCATGGACGTTATATAAAGAAATTATAACTTATACCGGCGATAAATTTTCCGATGATTTTATTAGATTAGTATATAAGACATTAGATGAATGGGGGATGAATGCTCGCGCGGCAGAGTTAAACAAATTCGAAGATTTTTCACAATCCATCATAGAAAACAAGTACGCGATTGAATTTTTATATAAATATAATATTAAACAATTAGGAAAAAATATTTATGTAAAAGAACGTTTAGAAACCCTATTTTCACTTTTACGATTGGCGGCAGCCAATAAACCTCCGCTAGTAACATTTGCAAAGACGATGCATTTTTTTCTGCCAGAATTAATAGTACCAATAGACAGGAAATTCATTGTAAAATATTTCACAAATAATACAACGATTCCAGATGGTATAGAGGAACAATTCCAATTTTTTCTTGATGTTGAAAAAGAATTCAGCAAATTCTCTAATAAAGTAGACCTAAGTCAATTTGTAAGCATTAATAATAGGTGGAATATAAAAGAAACAAAAATAATGGATAACATGATAATAGGCTATACTTTATTACAAGATAATGCGAATTCAAGAAATTGACCGGATACGGCGCTATACTTAACACATCTTTCAACTTACACGGCGAGCCTAATGTTGGCAGTCAGTAAAACGCAGTCCACACGCTCGACAACTAAAAGCTTGGAGTACGTGATTCTGGGATCATTTCTTGTGCGTAAAACAGCCGCAGGCAGGCCATCGTGATGTCATACGCGGCCGGGCGAGGTGAGACGTAAACGGATGTATATCTGAGATGACGAAAACCGGCGGAATATGGCAAAACCACGACCGCCGTTATCGAAGTGAAAGCATATCCGCCCCCAGCCGCGTATGCCAAGCGCCCTTGCCTTACCAAAGGCAGAGTTTGAAACCCTACTTCCGGGATACTAGCGCGGAGCGCATATAAACCCACTGGTGGGCGCGGAGCGCATGTAAACCCGCTGGCGGGCGCTGGCCGGTGGCAAATAACTTGACAAAATAATTTGATACTGATAAGGTGAGAGTATGACAGCTTTTTTAATGTGTAAACCTTGCCGGGTTCACTGGTATTGAGTGAGGCGGCGATGTCCAATATCGGAGGTTCCGGTACCAAAAAAATTAAAAACAA
>JAISCO010000218.1 GCA_031265535.1 Spirochaetaceae bacterium
CATTTTTTTAGAAGAAAAGGGGGAAACGGAACGGGGATAGCATAGAGGGGTGGGGCTTGGCGGGTGATCGCATTGCCTCTTGACAATAATCATAGGAGGGATTGAAGCGGAATTTGCGAAGCGCAGCGAAGCAAATTGGAGCGGAAAGCCCGGTTTTGCGCAGCAAAATGCGCCCAAAAACCAAACTCAAAACAAACATAGCCTGCCAGCCGCGTATGCCAACCGCTATTCACGGACCCTAAGGCACGAAGTAAAGTCCGCTTTCGGTATGCCGGCGCGGAGCGCATGTGCCTCCATGGCAAATGGCGGGCGCGTATGCTCATAAATGAGGAATGAGAAGGCAGGTGGCTGCGTATGCCAACCGCTGTTGTCGGCCCCTGAGGCACGGAGTAAAGTCCGCTTTCGGTATGTTAGCGCGGAGCGCATGTGCATCCATGGCAAATGGCAGCCGCGTATGCCAATCGCCCTTTTCAGACCCTACGGCACGGAGTGAAAGTTGCTTTGGGTATGCCGGCGCGGAGCGCATAGAAACCCGCTGGCGGGCGGGTTGCAATTATTTGTAAAATAAGTTACAGTATCTTCATGACAAGCAAGACAAATACCGAACATAGCGGTAAGACCTATATTTTGCGGGTAAACATTGCGAATTCCAGCCCGAAAATCTGGCGGCAGCTGAGCGTCCCGGGCGAATATACACTGGGAGAGCTTCACTGGATTATACAGACTGCCTTTGGCTGGGATAACGATCACATGCATTTATTTACCGTTAAGCCAATGAAATATGGAATGATGGACATGGACTTTGGTTTTGGCGAGGATGATGACATAGTCGACGAAGACGATGTTTGCCTGGATGACCTGAATTTGCAGGCCAGGCAAAAATTCAGTTACCTGTACGATTTCGGAGATTCGTGGGAGCATGAAATCACTGTGTCCAAGACTATCTCTGCCGGCGATGATAAAAAACCGGCGCGGCCACGCTGCCTTGGTGGAAAACGGGCAGGACCGATGGAGGATTCGGGGGGGATTTGGGGTTATGAGAATATGCTTGAAATATTAAAAGACCCGACCCGCGAGGACTACGAAGAAATCCATGAATGGTTAGGCGATTTTGATCCTGAATATTTTGACATGGAAAAAATAAACGCCAGTCTGGAAGACTATTTTAAGTCCTGATTTTTAGCCCCCATCTAAAAATACGGTTGGCATACGCCGGCGCCCGCGGTGCGGGAAGCTTACCATATTGGGATTGAAGCCTTAGGGAACATCCAATTTCAGCGTGCCGCCGGGTATTTTCCTTCATCCGCCGGTCAGTTTCCCTCTATCGCTCCGCGGTTTCCTTATATCAGCCGGCCGGTATATTTCATCTGCTCGACGGTTTCTTCCTTGTGAAAATTTCCCCCTTCTTCCCTCTTCCTTTTTACTTGTTACCTGTTTGGTGGTTGAGCCCAAACCTATCCCTTAGCGCTCCTGTGGCGTGTATTTCGCCGTTTTTTAGAACAAAAACCGCTTCAATGTCCGGAAACCGCGATATGAACGCCGATCCGTCTTCATATCCCATGGCAAACAGCGTTGTCGAAAACGCGTCCGCGTCCATTGAGGCATCATTATACTCATCCTGCCCTTCCTGCCGCAGACTTAGGACAATCGTTACGGAAAGTATATCGTTTTCAACCGGATAACCTGTTTCTGTCGACAAAATATGGTGATACCGTCTGCCGTCCGCCTCAAAAAAGCGCTCGTAGCCGCCGGATGTTACTAATGTGCTGTCCTGCACGGCGACAGCGCCAATATACTCGCCACGCTCCATATCCGGGAACTGTACGCCTATTCTCCAAAGTTCCGGTTTAGAGAACGGGCTTGCCGGAGGTTTTTTGCCATAAGCCACAATGTTTCCGCCAAAATCTATCAAGGCGCTTTTTACGCCCGCGTCCCTGATTATGCTGACAGCTTCGTCCGCCGCGTGGCCTTTCGCTATGGCGCCCAGGTCAAGCATCATCCCTTTTTGCTTCAAAAATACAGTTTTGCGCTCATCGTCTACCAGTACATCGCGCCAATTTATTAGAGAAAGCGCCTGCTCTATTTCGTCCTGCCGGGGGACTCGCGGTTCTTCCGTTCCTATTCCCCATAGTTTAACAAGCGGGCCTATTGTTGGATCAAAGCGCCCCCCGGAAAGTTCCGCAAAAAGAAGCGCTCTGTTCAGCACATAGATGAGCTCGCCGCTGACTTGTACTGGTTCTATACCAGCCTTATTGTTTACGCGGTCAATATCGGTACCCGCCATGTTTGCGCTGAAAACGGCGTCTATTTCGTGTAGACGCGCAAAGACTTTTTGATAAACCTTATTGCCGCCTTTCGGTATCCGCAGTCTGCAAAGTGTGCCAAAAATAAATTCCGTTTGTTCCTGCGGCGCTTGTTTTTCGCAGGCTGCAAAAACAAAAACTATCAACAAAACGGCGGCCGTTAAACGCGGCTTGTTTAACATAAAAACAGAATATAGTTTTTTTTGCCTTTAATAAAGCTCCCACCATGTCTGGCAGCAATTATACTTTTAGCGCTATATAGTGATTCTATTTGTAAAAAACTAACATATTAAGCGTCTGGGATACTTTTTCTACTTTTTCACATTTGGACGCATTTTTTGCTTTGCAAAAAAACACTATCCACTTTTAATTGTTAATGGGTGGGGGTAGCGGAAAAGCGTTTTTGCAAAAGCAAAAACCTTTGTAGTGAGGGGGAGCAGCGTCGAAAAAGTTCATCATAAACTTCAAAATTTTAACGGTTTATGATTGATGCGCTTCCCCCTTTGTAAGAAATAATATGTAAGAAGTAAAAAGTAAGAAGCTTCTAACTATTCATTGTTCTCTTTTCCTTTTTACCTGTTACTTTTTCCCTTTTCCTTTATCTGTTCCTTTTTCCTTTTTACCATATATTTTCTAAAAGTGAAATTGTTGCATATCTGGATGCTAGTATTCGCCCCGCAATGGAATGTCGTTTAAAAAAAGGATTTCGGGACGGTATTCAAAGTGCATTGTGTCGTAAAACAGCCACTTGCCGCCCCAGATAAATCCGTAGGCCTCGAAAGCTTTTATTATCGCGTCCGGCGGCTTCTCTCTCTGTGAGTAGGGTATGTCCCACCAGTCGATGTTTTTTTGCGCTGTCCATAGCCAATAAATTTCCAGTCTATTGCGGGCGGAAGGCAAAAGGTCGATTGCTATTCCGTAGGCGTGGTTACTTCGGCTGTGGGTATCCGCTATATCGCGCCAGTTCCACGCGCTGATTGTTTCTAAATTGGAAATCCATTGCCGCACTTTAGGGTCTTTTGCCGCGGCCTCGTTTATTTTCTGCTCAACAAGAGCAAGTTCCTCTAGTATCGCGTAGTGAACCAAGACTTCTTTCCCCAAAAAACGTATGGTTTTTTGCTGCTTCCACGCCTCCGCTCTGTTATGTATCCGCCAAAGCTCGTCATAAAAAATCTGCGCCCTGTTCGCCGCGCCGCCGCTACGGCGCTGTTTATCCATGAGCGCGTATCTTGCCGCGTCTTGAGGACTGGGACGCTGCCATTCCGGTATATTATCCGGGTATTGATAGAACGGCTGAGGGCTATACGCATCCGCCTTGTTACGCAATTCTTCCGGTAGAATGCGCCCGTCCGCGTAATAGTACCGCTTACCATGGAGTTCTACCGTCCAATCTTCATCCCTGAATACGGCCTCGCCCAGCCGTTTAGGATGCGCCCGCGCGAGCGCTTTCATCACTTGTTCCGCCCGCGAGCTACCGCGCCGCACAACTATTTCCGGCGCGAGAGGATTTAACAACGCGCCGGCTGAAGTCGGAGTGTCTACGATTTCGCCAGAAATATAGAACGCGTCTTCCGTTTGCCGCAACGATCCGCTTGTCTCAATATTTCCGAGTGAAAAGCAGTAAAAATTCGACATTAAAAACAGTAAAAAAGCAAAACAGCGCCGCGCCACGCGGGTAAATAACGGCATCATTGATACACCACCACTATTAAATGGAAATAGAGAAAATCGTTTTGAATTCCAAATCAACGTTATTTGTAAAACTGACGGTTGATTGACCATGCGTCAATGTATAATCTCCTAAAATACTGAAACTCCGGGCATAGAATATAATTATCGGTAAACCTCCGACTTTGCCGGTGCGGCTATAACAGTTTGACATTCCCTTGAGTATGAAGGATGCTCCCCTGTAAGTGAACCGCGCAAAGTTCAACAGACAGGAAGCATGCAAAATTATAATAGTTTAGCCCATAGTGTATGGTCCTGCAACCCGCCCGCCAGCGGGTTTATATACGCTCCGCGTTAGCATACCCAAAGCAGCCTTCACTCCGTGCCTTTGGTAAGGCAAAGGCGATTGGCATACGCGGCTGCCCGCATTGCTAATTGCTAATTGCTAATTATTACTTTTTCCTTTTTCCCTTTTCCCTTTTACTTTTCCTTTTTCCCTGTTACTTTTTCCCTTTTCCTTTATCTATTCCTTTTTACCATAAAATTTCTAAAAGTATAATTGCTGGCGGGTGTTTGAATATTCCCTTGCATTTGCATGTTTTACATGATATTGTATAGCGGACGGATTGATTTTAAGGTATAATTTCAACCAAAAATTGAGGGAAATCATATAATTACGACAGTTGGTAATAATGAAAATAATTTTAAGTGGATACGGTAAAATGGGGCGGCTTATTGAAAGACGCGCCTTGGAAAAAGGCCACAAAGTAATGGCTGTGATAGACCCGGTCGCGGAAAAAAACGCCGGCGAACAAGGCGCCCGAATTTTCAAGACAATCAACGATTTTGAAAAAGAGCAGACCGCGCTTGACTGCATAGCGTTTGATTTTAGCCGCCCTGATGCCGCGGAGCAGAACATACGGAATTTTGCCGAAAGGAGAATACCCGTTGTTGTCGGTACGACAGGCTGGTATAGCAAACTTGGCGAGTTGAGTTCACTGATTGAAAAAAATAAAAGCTCCATGCTGTGGGCGTCGAATTTTTCAATAGGCGTAAATCTTTTTTACCGTATCGCCGGATACTGCGCGGCGCAGATTGATCCGTACAGCGAATATGACGTTGGCGGCTATGAAATACACCATAATCAAAAGGCGGACAGTCCGTCCGGCACGGCAAAAACGCTTGTTGACATTGTATTAAAAAACATGAAACGCAAGAAAAAAGTCGTTTGGGACAAACTTGACCGCCCCCCCAATTCTGACGAGATACATTTTGCCAGCCTTCGTGTAGGCGCGGAACCGGGCACGCACGGCCTTATTTTTGACAGTCCGGCGGACAGTATCGAGATAAAGCATACGGCGCGTAACCGCGAGGGGCTTGTTTATGGCGCGATAACTGCGGCGGAGTGGCTGGAAAAAAATACCCGCGCCGGCAGGCACGGCATTTTTACAATGGACGATATTTTTGAATGACCCTCCCGCCCAAAGACGGGAGGGATCGTTCTGTGAACTAATGCGGGGCAGGGCTAGCCTCCCCCGCCATACTAAAAAGTGGAGATAAAGATGAGATCATTCAAGGGAGCGTTTACAGCGCTTATTACGCCTATGAAAGAGAATGGCGATGTTGATTTTGACGGTTTCAGGCGCTTGGTACAATTTCAGATTGAAAACGGCATTGATGGGCTTGTTCCTATAGGCACAACAGGCGAGACGCCGGCCCTCGACGAGGACGAGGAGGAACGGCTTATTAAAATTGTGATAGAAGAGACGGCCGGACGTATTCCGGTAATTGCCGGGGCAGGCTCAAATTCGACAAAACATGCCGTCCTGTACACAAAACGCGCAAAAGACATGGGCGCAGACGCGGCGCTGGTCGTTACTCCATACTATAACAAACCTAACGATGACGGACTCATAAAGCACTTTGAGGCGGTTGCGGAAATAGGCATTCCGGTCATAATCTATAATATTGCCTCGCGTACCGGCAGAAACATCCCGACGCCGCTTATGGAAAAACTTGCCCGAATTCCAAACATTGTTGGAGTAAAAGAAGCGTCGGGCGACATAAACCAGATGGGCGATGTGATAAATACGATAAAAAGGCCGCGTAAAGCGCCGTCCGAATTTACAGTGCTTTCAGGTGATGACGCGCTCACACTGCCGCTTTTGGCGCTTGGCGGAGACGGCGTAATATCGGTTATATCGAATCTTTTGCCGGCAAAAACGGCGGCGCTTGTGAAATCATGCGCCGCGGGCGATTTTGAAACGGCGCGAAAAATACATTACGAACTGCTGCCGTTTACTAAAGCGGCGTTCATTGAAACAAACCCTGTCCCGATAAAACGGGCGCTTGAATTCGCCGGATTGCCGGCCGGTCCAACGCGCCTCCCGCTTGGGCGCATATTGGACGCAAACGAAAAAATAGTACGCGAGGCTGTAAAAGCGCTGGGTTTTAAGGTGGTATGAGGTGTAGATAGGAGGAGTGGAATAGGAGAGCAGGATGAAAAAGCTGGTAATAGTATCGTCAGTTGTTACCGTAATTTTACTTGTTTTAGCAACATTTTTTGATTTACAGATAGATGAATATATTTATAATCCAAAAAGTTCTTTTGCGAAAATATTTGCAACTTTAGGTATGCTGCCGCAGAACGCGCTTTTGTTTTTAGCTCCGGCAATGGCATTTTCGGCGATGTTTGAAAAACGGCGCGAAGTAAAAACGCCGGTATGGATTTTAATTATCGCGGCGTTGCTGCTTGTAACAATAGTCGATTTTCGGGATACGGCAATTTTTCTACAAGATGCAAGCAAACTTCCATACTCTGCCGTGATACCAATTATATGTTTTGTGATATTCGCGCTTTTTCTTGCGGCGCTGCCGTTCGCTAAAAAAAAGCCTAACGAGCTTTTAATTACCGCGTTAATCGGCCTTGCCGCGTTTACAGTTGGATACTTTATTCTACAGACACTTAAAACGTATTGGGGCAGGCAGCGTTTTTTTACAATGAATGACTCGGCGGAACAATTTACAAAATGGTATCTTCCGCAGGAAAAATCTGTTTCGGACAATTTTAAGTCATTTCCGTCCGGACATTCATTCAACGCAATGTGCGCCGTCTGGTTTGCCCTTTGGCCCCTCTTCATTGACGGGTTAAAAAAATACACAAAACTGATATTTACGCTTGCCTTGCTTTTCGGTTTTGCGACTATGGCCTCGCGCATGATTTATGGGCGTCACTTTTTATCGGATGTAACGGTGGGCGCGGCTATTGCCCTTGCATCATTTGCTCTGGCAACAATGTTTTTTTCACACGCCCGCCAGCGCCCGCCAGCGGGTTTACATGCCAGACTGTGTCAAAAGTCCAGACAAACCATCGGCGATAGGGTATACTCAAGAGAGAGGAGAAGACAGGCATGGAATTCATAAACGGGGAAAGCCGGCGGCAGATAATACTGATGCCG
>JAISCO010000231.1 GCA_031265535.1 Spirochaetaceae bacterium
AGCGGCCAGTGAGCCGGAAACTACCGCCAGCAATAGAAAACCGGCGGCAAGAATATTATTTTTCATAAAATACCTCCAAGTATTTTTGTATGGTTAGTATATCTAACCGCCGTGTTATAGTATACCCCCCCATTTATTAAGAGGTAAAAAGTAAGAGGTAAGAATTAACAATGAGCAATTAACAATTATCAATGAGTAATTATCAATTAGCAGTTAGCAATGAGCAATTAAGAATGATAAGGGAGAAGGGAAAATTATGAGACGCCTGAAAAAATGCACCGTAGGGTTGCGTAAAAATCTGTCAACCTATTTCAGGACTTGACATTCCTTCATTGTTAATTGCTCATTGATAATTGTTAATCGTTCCTTCTTCCTTCTTCCTTCTTCCTTCTTCCTTGTTAATGTAACCCGTCCGCCTATCCATATTTGTTTGACCTCTCCGTTTTGCTTTATTACCCGCGTCGTTATTGTACCGCCCGGTTGACGTACCGGCATGATGTTTTCGCCGTCCGTTTTATCCGCAAAATGATGGCAGGCTAATGCGGCGGAACCGGAACCGCAGCTTGATTCGAAAATAAGCGTTCCGGTTGCCCGCACATAGACTGCCGGACGCATCATGTTTTCAGCCGTGTTATAAAACATTACGCCGAGCGCGTCCTGAATTTTGCCGTTTTGCCTCTCTAACAATTTTTTTATTTTAAAGAATGAGGCTTCATTCGGATCGGTATTTTTCGCTATGACATGCGTTATGCCGTCAAACTGATAAACAGGCAGTTCACCGTAAACAGACGCGTCAGATGACGGCAGAATGCTGTTTGTACGCGGCGGCGGGATTGACGCGGCGGCCTCTCCCGTCTCGCAGTCAACGTCAACATTAACCGGATGCGCCGCGCCGCTCACTTCAACAGTAATATGCTGTTTCCCGCGTAAGCCCATTTTCCTTGCGGCAAATAGGCCAAAACTTCGCGCCGCGTTGCCGCAAAATTCGCCGCCCATCATAGTAAGCCGCCATAAACCGTTATCTCCCGCCGGCTCAGAGACAAAACCGACTTGTTCCGCCCCCAGCGTTTTGTCGTCAAGCAGGCGTTTTGCCGCATCCGTCCGTTCCCGCGCTCCCAAATCTTGCCCGTTCAGCACAAAAATCGTAATATTTCCCGCCGGATCTGCCTTGACAATGTTTAATGTTCTCATATAAAACTATTATATTAAAAGGTTTTTTCCGCGCAAGACGGCGTAGATAAAGCTGTAAAATAAGGAGCGCTTATGGGTCAAGTATATTTGATGCTGGCAGACGGTTTTGAGGAAGTTGAGGCTTTAACGCCGGCGGATTATCTGCAGCGCGCCGGAATTGACGTTAAACTTGTATCAATAAGCGGCGGTAAAACTGTTACGGGAGCGCACGGCATTCCTGTATCAGCGGATATATTGATAAACGAAGCGCCGCCGCTCTCTGCGGGGGACGCCCTTTTGCTGCCGGGCGGTTTGCCGGGGGCTTCAAATCTCGCGGCGAGTGCGGAACTTGAGCTTTTGCTAAAAAAAGCGCTGGATGACTTTGCTTTGATCTGCGCGATATGCGCCGCGCCCGCTCTTGTACTCGCGTCAAAGGGGATATTGGATGGACGGCGCTGGACTTGTTACCCGGGTTTGGAAAAGGAAGCCGGCAGAGCAAAAGACAGTTGGCTTCCCGATCGGGTCGTAGTTGACAAGAACATAATCACAAGCCGCGCCGCCGGTACTGCCGGTGAATGGTCAATAAAAATCATTGAAAAATTGATGGGCGCGGAAGTGGGAGCTAAGATAGCGCGCTCTGTGCTTCTTCCTGAGATTTAATAAGCCGCGCTATCTCTTCATGCGCTTTGTCAGAAAAGTATTGGCGGCTGCCGTCGTGTTCTGTTCCCGTTGTTTTTATCACTTCCCCAAATGAAACATAAACATGCCCCGGACGCACCCAGCCTGTTTTTTCAAAAGCGCTGTATGAACCGCTCATTGCCACAGGCGCTATGTCCGCCCCCGCCGCCGTAGCAAGGCGGAAAGAACCTGTTTTGAATGGTAAAAGCCCCTGCCCGCGGCTCCGTGTTCCTTCGGGGAATATCGCCATCGAATGGCCTCTCATTATTTTTTTTGCTCCGCGGTTTATCGCGTCAAGTGATTTACGCGGATTATTTCTGTCCATAAAAATTCCGCCTAAAAGTATCATCCACAGATTTATAAACGGGACAAAAATGATTTCCTTTTTTGCGATAAAACCGACAGGGCGGCCAACCGCGATAAGCAGCAGTAAAATATCCAGTATGCCGGAATGATTGCATACAAAGCATACGCCGGTTTTTCCGCGCGGCGGAATGTTTTCCTGTCCATCTATCGAAAGCTTAAAGCCCATAAAAAAAACGAGTAGTTTTGAAGCGTACTGCGCCACTTTATATATGATTTCTGTAGAAATAGCCCTTAGACCGATCAGGCTTGTAAAAAACAGCAGTACCACTATGGGTATGAATATTATTGCCGCCAATCCAATAATTAAAAAAGAATAACTTGTTACAAAAATTTTTTTTATCATTTTCTTCCTACAGGATGTATATGTACATGGCTTACAGAAACTATGTTTTGATTTACAGCGTCATAATCTGAGCCGGCTTCATGCTCTGTTTCTGTTTTCATATTGTTAAATATTAACCTTGTCCAGCCTGACGCCAACAATTCTTTTTGTACCACGTCGGTATAATGGCGTCTTGCGGGAAATGTTATAAGCGCTTTGTCCGGCAATTCTTTTATATTTGGTATGTTTATATTTATGAACGTGTCTTTTGTCCACTGATTTACAAGTTGTTCAAGGTGCGCCGCCGCCCACGAAACGGCTTCGTCCCAGCAATACGGGGGATCGCCGGCAAGTGAAAACGCAATCGACGGTATCCCATACAAGGCCCCCTCACGCGCGGCGGCCGCGGTGCCTGAAAATATAATGTCCGTTCCTAAATTACAGCCGGCGTTTATCCCTGAAACAACAGCCTCTATTTTGAAGTCTATGCCGCTCGAAAGTACGGCAAGTACGCAGTCTACCGGTGTCCCGCTGCATATCCATGTATCCGCGGCAATCTCTTTAATGTCGATAGTTCCCGCGGCAAGCGACACCGAATGTGAAGATCCGGACCGCTCCCTGTCCGGAGAAATCATCAGTACTCTGTGTCCCAAAGCGCGTAAAGCGGATGTCAGCCGCACTATTCCTTCACATTGATAACTGTCATCATTGCTTGCCAGTATATTCATGATTTTATTTTATCACAAATCCATTCCCCCCCACCAGCCACCGGCCAGCCGGTTTACATGCGCTCCGCGCCGGCGTCCCGCAAGCCTCCTTTGCTCCGTGCCTTCAGGTCCGAAAATAGCGATTAGCATACGCGGCTTTAGGCTATGTTTGGTTTGCCTTTTTGTGTTTTTGGGCGCATCCGGCGCCGGCCAGTGGGTTTACATGCGCTCCGCGCCGGCGTCCCGCAAGCCTCCCACTAATAAGTAAAAAGTAAAAGAGAAAAAGGAAAAAGGGAAGGGGGGAGCGCATTTATCAAGGCGGTAAAAATTTTGAGGGGTATGATAAACTTTTGTTACGGCGCGGCAACATAGTTGCCGACCCCTAAGCTCCAAAGGTTTTGCTTCGCAAAACGCTTGTCCTTTCTTATAGGGTAAAACAGGCGGCAAAACGTCAGGCATGAGTGACTCCAACAGCGAAAGCTGTTGGCATGGTAGGAGGGACTTTCTATGGAAATGAAAGCATCCATCCAGTGCACCGCACTGTTTTGTGCTACCCCCACTCATTTTCGCCCACCAGCGCCGGCCAGCCGGTTTACATACGCTCCGCGTTAGCATCCCGCAAGCCTCCTTTGCTCCATGCCTTAGGGTCTGAAAATAGCGGTTAGCATACGCGCCCGCTCTCATTGCTCATTCCTCACTCCTCACTGTCAAGTCCTGAAATAGGTTGACAGATTTTTACGCAACCCTACGGTGCATTTTTTCGGGCGTCTCATAATTGAGGGACAGATGGGGCCGCTTTGTGTTGTACAAAAGCACCGCCTCA
>JAISCO010000262.1 GCA_031265535.1 Spirochaetaceae bacterium
CGGCAACGTGCGGGAATTGCAGAATTATGTGGAATACGCCATAAATCTTGCCCGGCCGGACGAGGAAATTCTGCGCTGGGAACTGCTGCCCCCCAAACTGAAAATGCCGCCGCCGGAGCCGGCAATTGACACGTTCCGGCCGCCCCAACCCGCCGCGGCAAACGAAGGGGAAGAAATATGCCCCAACGCGCTGGACGCCGCGGAGAGGAACACGATTTTGGAAGCCCTCAAGCGGTGTAACGGCGATAAAAAGGCCTGCGCCCGGATACTGGAAATAAGCGGCACTACCCTCTGGAGAAAAATGAAACGCCTGGGCATAGAGGCGGAAAGGGTCTGGTACTAAAGGGGCGGGGACTCTTCCCGCTTTCTGTCGGGCCGCAGCAACTCCGCCCCGTTCCGGTATACATGGCCGGGAACGCTGCCTTCGGGCAGATAGCAATGGACAAGGACGCGGATAATCCTCTCCGGGGCGCCCCTTGCCGCCGCTTCCTGTACCGCGAAAAGGGCCAGATCCCCTCCCCTGCCCGACCGGCGCAGGGCCGAGGCCGGGTTCAGGGCGTCAAGATCGGCGGTTACGGAAAAAACAAGGGAAACAATGTCCGCCTCTTCCAGTTTATTCCTTTCCAAAAGCTCATCGTAAAGGGCCGAAACCTGCCGGATAATATCTTCCTCGCCATTCTCGCATTGTACGGCGCCCCGCAGGGCATAGATCCTCTTCATAGATTTCCTCCGGCCAGGGTAATTATAAACGAAGTCAGCAAAAACAGTCCGGCGCCCAGAACCCCGCCCAGAAGGCAGAGGCCGGCGTCAAGCGGGCGGACCTTTTTAAGCCCGCGAAAAAGCGCAATACCGCATAAAATAACCGCGCCGAGGGAAAAAACAAGGGCCGAAAAACCGAAAAAACGGGACACCCCGAGCAGCAGCAGCAGGGTATCGTCGGTAAAATTCAGAACGGAACCCGGCAGATAAAGAAAAAAAGCGAAGCAGCCCTGCGCAAGGGAAAAAACAAGACCGCCCCGAATCAAACCCGGCGCTTTTCCCGCGGAATTTTTCATAGAACAAATTTTCTCCTTGTTGCTAAACAGCCGCTGCCTGGATTATACTTTAAATCCGAACCCTTTTCAAACCTCCGGTCGATTAATCCACGTTGAGGGTTTTACGCGCAAAGCGCTAAACTTGACCCACAACTTGGGATATGATTACACTGGCCGTAAAGGAAGATTTACCGCTAAGTCGAATAAGGCGAAAAAGTAAAAGAAGGAAGGGAAAAAGACGCCAGATGTACCAAATTTCCAGGAGAGAATAGCTAAAGTGGCTCAAGGTTTGAGTAATTTGAATGAAAACTTATTCGACTTCTTCGACTTAGCGGTTAAAAATTTCTGTGGGTCAAGTTAAGCCGCTTGCGGCGGGGAGGCTTATTCGATAGAGCCTCCCTTAGCATAGAGTTTTGCTCCGCAAAACTCCCAAGCTCAACGAAGTTGAGCCCAACGCTTAGGATACCGCACCGCCCCAATTCGCGCTTGCCCTGCGGAGGCTCATTTTCACAACAAATTTAAGCCCAATTGCACATAACCGTGAGGATTTGCCCCAGCAAACCCCGTTTGCCCAGCATACCCCACCGCGAATAACCGTAATTAGTTACTTAAATCCGTCAAATTAACCGTAAGCGGTGATTTTTTTTCATTTCTGAATGTCTGATATTACAAATATAAGCCATTTGAAGCTGTTCCAAAACTTAAGTTTTGGAACCGGCTCATTTATCAGGGGTTTTTATGAAAAAGATTATCATGACGGCGGTCTTTGCGGCATTCATCGCGGGCGCCGCTTTTTCGGAGGCGGAAACCGGCGTTGACTTGTCGTTCTACGCATCGACAAGGGGGGAAATGCAGATTAATTTTGTCCCCCAATGGAAGTTTCCTTTTTTGCGGGGAGAAAGCCCGCTCACGAGCGGCAACAACATCACGCTGAAACTGGACGCCGCCCTTTCGCCGATATGGGCAGGGCTTTCAGGCGATGCGGTGTTGACGGTCTTCCCGTTTCTTTCGTTCACTACCGGGGCAATGGCCGGCACAGGCTGGAACTATGACCTTTTCGGGAAGGTCCCACTGGTCGGGCTGGGGCTGAACAGCAGAACCAATGCGGACGACCCCAACGACGGCGTTACCGGAAACGGGTTTGACGGCGCTGTGTGGGATGTCCATGCCGGGACTGCGGTACAGTTTGATATTGCCGCATTCTTCCCGGGCGGCTGGAATCATGTTGTTATGCAGATTTATAACGAGTTACAGTATTTCGCTTACACCAAAGCGCGTGGTGATGAACTTTGGTATTACCTCGGCGATGACGGCATGAATATGAATGCGTTCCGCCACAGTTTTGACCTTTTTGCCGGTTACGCCATGCCGGTTTTTGTGGATTTAGCCGGTTATCAACTGTCGGGAACCTTGCCCTTCTACAATGCCGAAGCGGGAAGCGGCGTGCGTAACAGGGGGTATTCGCTGACCCATGCGTTTATCGTCAATTTCAAAATAAATAAGAGTTGGTCAATTATGACGATTGCCCGTGTTACCAACGGGTTTAAAGACCCCATTACCGGTGCTTATGAGCGTGAATGGAGATTTGACCGTGTGCAGTTTATCGCCACATGGCGCATAAAGTGAGGCATTATCATGAACTTAAATAAAAAATATATTCCGGTTTTTCTTATAAGTTTTTTTCTGATATTGTATGCGTTCCGCTTGATGGACAGTTTTATTATTCGGACGGATCAGGGGCCTATCGGCGAATTGTTTACACACAAAGTAATTGGAATTGTGCTATTGATTGCCGTGGCTTTTTTCCTGCGCCTTAAACCTACAGATATTGGCTTCAAATGGAAGCTGTTTGGGCGCGGCATCCTCATCGGAATCGCGATTGCCGCGCCCGCGTATATTACAGCCTATGTGGTAGAAATAATAATCGCCGCTGCACAAGGTAATTCGCCTTCGCTGCAATTTTACGCGGCAACGTATAATATCCTCGGTAATACCGCGCTGAGCGGCGGTGTATGGATTATTCTCATTATCATCATGGGGAATATCATAAATGTAACAATGGAAAATTCTATTTTTAGCGGTGTGATGATCACGGTAGCTGAAAAACGTTATTCTTTTTTTGTTGCCAACGGTTTTTATTCCTCGTTCCTTTTCGGATTATGGCACAGTATTATGCCTTTGCGTAATTTTGTTGACGGCGAGCAATCATTGACCGGCGCGGTTTTATCGGCGCTGCTGCTTTTTGGAAGCAGTTTTCTATTTTCAGTCCAGCTTGGAATGCAATTTAAACAGGCAAATTCATCGTTATGGGACGGCATGGTCGTACACTTCATCAATAACTCAAGCGTAAATCTTATCCATGTTGTGTTTGCGGACGGGGACGGAACCGAAAGCAACCCAACCATGCGTATCGCCACCGCACAGACAATAATGTTTATCGTTGTGGCGGCGCGATACTTAGGGTGGAAAAAGGCGGCGGACTACAGTAAGACAACACCAGACTGAAATCTAAAATCGTCAGATCATAGTCTGAAAATCACAAACTACAGACCGCGGCCGCTTAACAAGCAGAGACTGTTTCCCTAAAACTGAAGTTTTGGAACAGCTGTAGTTAACGTCCCGGCCGTAGCCCGAGCCGCCAACGGGCGGCGTCCCCAGCGCAACTGAGGTGCATAAGCAGTCTGCGGCAGCAAAGCTGCCGAGCAGCCTGTTGCACTTGTGGGTTTTTGCGGCACTTGTTCACCTGTGGTGAATTTGCCAAAAAATCACGATTTATGGGCTGCTGTGAACCTGAGCTTCTACGAAGCTTTAGTTCAATGGAAGAGAGCAAGGTAAAAAAATCGCCTGACCGGCGATTTTTTGATGTTTTTGCGCGAAGCGCAACAAACTCCGAGTTATACGCCGTACACACCTACACAGTTCCATTTTGAATTTTGATAGAAGGTAAAATTTTCAACACTTTTTTTATATTATACTCTGGATTTTTTATTT
>JAISCO010000154.1 GCA_031265535.1 Spirochaetaceae bacterium
TCAAAAAATGGTAATGGGAACCGGCGGAGCCAAAACAGGCGTTGCGATGAATTCTAGGGTCGCCGACAGATACAAACGTGCCATTGGCGCCGCGACAAATGAACTTTCGGCGCAGTTTATGGCGCGTATATACTATGAAATACCGAATTGTAAACTGGCACTCTTTTCGAAGCTGAAATTTGTATGTACCCAACATTTTATAAAATTCAGAAAATGTTTCAAAGCAAATTACAAAGCTGGATTTGTTGTGCCTGCGAATATGTTTGATAATGTCAGCGGCAAATTTCCAATTGCTTTTACTATTTGGGATTTAAAAGGCGACCGGTTTCCCGAGTATATTGATGTCAATATACAGAATGAAGGCGGTAAAAAGAGATTCTGGGACGATTTTAATAAATCCATAAATAATTGGATAAAACAATTCAATATGGTGACAGTCAATTCATTGGGACTTATGATTATGGACGCTCCTGATTTTCAGAAAATACACCAGCCAATAATAACATTAGTAAGGGGATCACGCCATGCGGTTTTTTATTCATTCAATAACCGTAATATCATTGAAGGCTGCATTTACTTTGCGGTCCGCCTTTGTATTGAACCAACGTGGCTAAACGACCGCGATCAATTTTTGTATCCGAAAGACGGCTATAAAACTGATATTGAATTTCAGCATAATTGCCTTGTTTTTACGCTCTTTCACGGGCAGAACCGTATTTCTTCACAACACGGCGTAAACCACTGGATACCCTTCACCGAGAAAGAAGTAGACGCTCAGGAAAAGTTTGAATCAAACTTTATGAGAGCCTTCCTTAACGGGAAAACATTTAGCGCGGAGGCGCGGGCGGTTCTTGAGGCTGGGCGGGAACTATGGAAATACTACCACATAAAAACCAGGGGCAATAAAACCGCTTCCGTCAACGCCTCTTTTTACGAAATCAGAGAGTTTTTTCAGGGGCGCAACGACAAAGGAACCATGAAAACAAGGTCGGCGGATGAGCTCTACAACGCCCTTATCGGCGCTTTGCGGGAAAACCTGGGTGCTTTGACGAAGAAGATACTGCCCAAAGTGTATGAATACGGTTTTTTGAAAGACTGAACCCCCGCCCCCCGCAAAGAGGTAAAAAGTAAAAGGGAAAAAGGAACAAGGAACAATTAACAGTGAGGAATTAAGAAGGTGGCATACGAGCAGGCTGTCGAGTGAGGGGTGAAGGAGTGAGGCTAACAGCCGCGTATGCAAACCGCAGTTTTCGGACCCGACGGCACGGAGTGAAAGCTACTTTCGGTATGTTAGCGCGTAGCGCATGTGCCTCCATGGCAAATGGCGGGTTGTAATTGGGGGAAATAAAATCTAATTTAAGAAATGAGAGATTTACTACAAACACTTCCGGTCATAGAACGCGCGCGTGGATTTAGACTGTATGGCGGCGGGCGGCGCTTTGTAGACCTTTGGCAGTGCGGCGGGGCGGCGATTATGGGACACAAAGCAGCCGGAGTTGTACGCTGCATGAAAAACACGGCGGAGCGGGGACTCTTTAGCCCATTACCCTCGACAGCGGGACGGCGTTTTACACAGGCGCTTGAGCGATTATTTCCAGACAAAAGCTTCAAAGTATACGCCGATTGGTCGGTTGTTCCTAATTATAAAAAACTTCCGGTTTGGAGGCCGTTTTGCCCAGCGGAATTTTTGGACAATATACAAAAAGCGCGCGCGTTTAGACCAATCCTGCCGTTTCCGCTTGCCCCGGCGGTAATCGTATGCGGCAAAACCTTTTCAGACAAATATCCGCCCGCCGGATTCGTTTCACCACTGCTTCTTGCCGCGGCAGCACGCGCCGTGTACGATATGCTGGCCTGTCCGGAGCGCGGATTTATGCGCTTAAAACTAATAAAAAAAACATTTGAACAGCCTGAAACACAAAAAAACTGGCGTTTAGAAGGAATTTATATCTACCCGGCGCGAAAAAATGCCGCCAAAAACTGGGGAGCGTATTTTCGCGGCTTTGCGGACGGCGGCTTTATGCTGCCGCCCGGCCCCGACGAACCAATTATTCTGCCGGATGAACTATCCAAAGGCGAGGAAGTCGCTCTGTCAAAGTTACTGCCGCGCCGCTTCTGAACAATCCCCACTCAACGCCCGCGCTTGCTTTGAAGATTTTGAATGACTTTATCCGTTATATCTATGGCCGGACTGTACCAGAGTATGCCTTTCGCGTCCTTTAAGTTAAGCACCATACTGTACCCCTCACTTTCGGCGACAAAGCGCAGTTCGTTGTATACCTGCTCCAAAAACGCGGTCGATTGAGAAAGCTTTTTCTTTTGGTCTTCCAGTTCAGTCGTTTTTAACTTAAAGTATTCTTTAAGAAATTCGCTTTTTTTGTATATTTCACTTTCAAGCTTGACAGCTTTTTCATTATCCCCTTGCAGCTCCGCGTTACTCTGCGAGCTTTTAAGGTCTTGAATTTCCCGCGTCATACGGTCTACATCCGCCTGAACGCGGGCGCTGCGCTCCTCAAAATCACGTACCGCGCGCGATTCCCTAAAGAAAGCCGTATATACTTTTGACATATCCACGACAGCAAAACGGGTAATCTGCTGCGCCGGTAATAAAAATGGAAACATCAACAGACAGAGATGCGACAGAATTATCTTTTTCATAACATAGGCTCCAATATAATGAAAAATCAGCGGGAAATCAAGCGCGCTCCACGCAAAATCCATTAAAAACCGTTACAGGCGGCAGCTTACCGATGCAATTTGCCGTAAAAATTTAATACGTTGAAATCGCGAATGAAATAACGAAATCTATACCTGACGAACCGTCATCACCGGGGGTGCCGCCTAAGGCTCCGCGCTGCCATTGGAATACTCCGCCCGGCGTACTGAAACGCTTCAAAAACAGGAAACGGAACGGAAATTGCGGTAACGCGAAGCGCAAGCCCGCGCCGAAACTGTAGCGCATATCGTCCGCAAGCGTATGCCCTTCGCCGGACACCTTTTTGAACATATCGACGGGCTTGGGGCGGCGCGCGGCGGCATCAAAAAACAGGTCAAGGGCAAGTATACCGGGGAAAACAGGTATGCGTACCTCCGCCCAGTTCTCCCAAAGCGCAAGTCCGCGGTTTAAGCGCTCGCCTGTCCAGCCGCGTCCTATGAACATTCCATCGATAGAAAGTTTATTTGCATCCTCAATGATAGGCTGATCATAGAATGACGGATAAATAAACGAAAGTCCTGTATGTATGCCGAAAACGCCTTTAAACGCCCATTTGTCGCTTACCTGCCAATTCCACAGAGTATGAAACCATTCCGCTTTTGTGTCGCTTCGGGTGTAATACTCCAATTCGATGTTATTAGGCAAGAGTCCATAGAAACCTATACGCTCGCTGATATAATATCCGCGCGAAGGATCGTAGTAAATATCGCGGTCGTCCAAAGAAACGCTAAACGCCAGCGAATTGGAAGGCGTCCATTGCTTGTTGCGATCCCGTATCGACGGGTCAAACGCGCGGTAAATTTCACCGTCAAAATCGTTGTACCTTACGCCGGTCCTTATGCTGCCGCCTAAACTGAATATTCCAAACGGTATATTCCAGCGATAACCGGTAGAGAAACCCAGCGATATGTTCCACTGCTCGTACTTCATCAAAAAGGCGTTGGACGGAAGTTTTCCCGCATTGTCGTACTCCTCAAACGAAGAAAATCCGTCCGGAAAAGCCCTGTCCTCGTCGCCGTTAAAAAAGGGCGGCTGATTATCCATCGCGGCAAGACGCTGGGAATGTTGCACTGAAAGGTCAAAGCCGCCGGAAAGCGGCAGGCCAAACAGCCAGCGATGCGTATAACGAAACGAAACGCTTTGGATTTCCGGCGCGGCGTTTATTTCCACACCTGTAATATTGCCCGTTCCGCGAAAATTCCTGTCATTCCATTTTAATACAAGCGAAACAGGAAAGGCGTCCGGATCACTGGAGCCGGAGAATGAAAGCCCCGCTTGAATATCCGTTGTCGGCTGCTCGTCAACATTGATTATCAGATCCATCAGACTGTCCGCGGTGCCCTGCGGAGTATCGGGGAACACGTTTGAAAAGTATTGCAGATTGTACAGGTTTCTCAGACCTGTCATCACCTTTGCTTTTGAAAAAACATCGCCCGGTTCAAGCGGAATCTCGCGCAGTATCACATAGTCTTTCGTCTTTTTGTTTCCGCGAACTATGATGCGTTCTATGTGCGCCCTGCCCCGCTCAACTATAGGCACAATGTAGGAGATTGTCCGCGTTATGATATTACGCTGCTCTTCCCGTCCTATCGTGTTAAATATGTACCCGTTTTCAAAGTAAAGGTCGGCGACCCTCTGTAAGTCCTGCTCAAGCCTGCCGGCGTTTACGGTATCGCCGGTCTTTGAGTATACCAGTTTTTGCAAATCTTCCGTTGAAAATATATGATTTCCAGTGAATGTAACGCCGCCAAACGTGTAGAGGGACCCCTCATAGACATGAAAAACAAGTGTAAGATGATTGCCTTTGCGGTCGGAGCGCATTTCGCGGGTTACATCCGTTACCTCCGCGTCTATATAACCGCGATCATGGTAAAAACGGGCTATTGAGGCGCGGTCCGCAATGAGTTTCGCTTCCCGAAAAGCCCCGTCATTAAAAAGATTTTTTTTCTTGAGCGTAAGTTGATTTTGCAGCGTATTATTGGAAAAGACACTGTTTCCCTCGAACTGGATCGCCTCTATCGTTATTTTATCGCCTTCGCTGATGATAAACGTAACTCTAATGCTGCCGTTCTTGTCCGCAACGGTTTCGGAGCGCACGCTCGCGTCGGGAAAGCCTTTTTCAAGATATTTATCGTAAAGAGCCTGTTCATCAACACGTATTTTAAGCTGATTTATTACATCATTAGGTTTTAACGAAATAACATCAAGCAGTTCACTGCGCCGCAGCCCCTTATTGCCTTCAAATGTAATACTGGAAACAAAGGGACGTTCTACAACTGTAAAATGGATTATGACCGCGCTGCCCAACGGGTCTGCCGGCACCGCGCTTGGGTTTATATCTTCAAATAACTCCAACGCATAAAGCTGCCCTGTCAGTTCCCAGAAAAGCTCATCGGTAAAAGTTTTGGCGACATACTGGTCGGTTACACCCTCAAGATCGCTCTGTTTTACATGGTTAAGCCCGGTAAACGTAATATTTTCTATTGGTTTGCCTAGATACCACTCATCATCTTGAGCAAAAACATAAGCAGTGTGAAAAAAAAACTGTATAGTTACAAACGCCGCGACAATACAGGCCCGCGTAAAAAGAAACGGCGCGCATCTTTTAACATTCAATTTCAAAATACAATAACCTCAAAAATCATATAAGTCAAGGCGCACGCGACGTTTGTCGGCGCCGTTTGCCTAACTGCTAACTCCTCACTGATAATGGGTGGGGGTAGCACAAAACAGTGCGGTGCACTGTTTTGCCTGACGTTTTGCCGCCTGTTTTACCCTATAAGAAAGGACAAGACCGGAATGGAGCGCAGCGGAATGAGGACTATGG
>JAISCO010000176.1 GCA_031265535.1 Spirochaetaceae bacterium
GATACTTCCCGTTGGCCACGTCCTCCACCAACCTCAGCTTAAATGCCTCGCTGTACCTTACCACATCTTTCATTTTTCCTCTCCTCATATGACAACTTTAAACCAGGACGCGACACTTCTCCCTTCTCCCTTCTCCCTTCTCCCTTCTCCCTTCTTCCTTTTCCTTTTCCTTTTCCTTTTCCTTTTTCCTTTTTCCTTTTTCCTTGCTCATTCCCCCTTCTTCCTTTTTCCCTTTTCCTTCTTCCTTCTTCCTTCTTCCTTCTTCCTTCTTCCTTCTTCCTTTTTCCTTCCTTTTTCCTTTTTCCTTGTTTTTCCGTGTTGACAAAATATCTTGTAATGTTATATACTTATCCGCATGGATACACAGAGAGCGTGCCGCGCCGCCGGTTTGCCTAACAATAGCTCTGATTGCGATATATCCGCGGTAAACATGATGTACCACGCCGGCGCTTTCGCGGTTCCTTATTTGCTGCTACCCCCCCCCCCCCCTCAACTTCGTACAGCCGCATAATCCCTAAACTTGTCTCTCTTGCACCGGTTTACTTCTTGTTTTACAACTTTGCGCGCAAGAAGCGGGGGGACGGCCTATGAAAACAATAGGCATTATTGGCGGGTGCGGTCATGTCGGTATTCCTTTGGGGCTCGCGCTGGCGCATAAAAATTTTGACGTTACGCTATTCGACATCAATACGGCCGCGGTTGAACAGATAAATCACTGTATTCTGCCTTTCAGGGAAGAGGGGGCGGCGGAAATATTGCGGGCGCACATCGCAAAAAACTTAGCCGCTACAACTGATATGCGGCGAATACGGGAGCAGGACGCGGTTGTGTTTGTTACCGGTACGCCGGTTGATGAACACCATAATCCTAAAATCAATGATGTAATAAAAGTCATCAAAACATATCTTGAGCTAATGACTAAAGACCAACTGGTCGTTTTGCGGAGCACTATTTTCCCGGGGACCACAGATTTGATTATCAATCTGTTAAACGATGCTTTTGGCGTCACAAAATTGGCGTTTTGTCCGGAACGCATTGTGCAGGGAAAAGGCATTGAGGAGATTTTTAATCTGCCGCAAATCATTGCGCCGTCTTCAGAGGAAGCCTATCAGGAAGCGTGTCTTATATTCTCTAAAATCAGCCCCCGCATCATCCGTTTAGCTCCCAAAGAAGCGGAACTGGTAAAATTGATCACCAATACATGGCGTTATCTTGAATTCGCCGCCGCCAATGAATTTTATATGATGGTGGAAAACGAAGGCATTGATTTTTACACTGTGTATAACGCCGTAAAAGCGGACTATCCGCGGGCGGCGCATTTTCCCAAGGCCGGGCTTGCGGCGGGGCCGTGCTTATTTAAAGATACCATGCAGCTTTCCGCGTTTTATCAAAACAATTTTTTTCTGGGGCAGGCCGCCATGCTGATAAACGAGGGGCTGCCGAATTTTCTGGTGCGCCAGTTAGAAAAGAAAATGGACGGGATCTCCCACAAAAAAATCGCCATACTGGGCATGACGTTTAAGGCGAACAATGATGACATCCGTGAAAGTCTGTCATTTAAGATAAAAAAGCAGCTTGAATTCAAAATGGCCGTTGTGCTGATTAGCGACCCGTATCTTAACGCGGCGCCCCCGTTAGACGAAGTGTTGAAACAGGCGGACGGCGTTATTCTGGGAACGCCTCACGATGAATATAAAAACATAAGGCTTGCGGTTCCGTTTGTTGATTGCTGGGGATTTTGGAACCGTGTACACGAATAACGAGGAATAGTTGTATGAAAATATTGGTTACCGGTTCCGCGGGATTTATCTGCGGGTATGTGGTGGAGGAATTGCTGCGACACGGCTATACCGTTGTGGGAATTGACAATTATTCAAAATACGGGGCCGTCAAAAAATCCTACGACTCCCATCCAAATTATCATTTTTATCAGCATGATATGAAGGATGTGGAATTTGTAAAAGAATGTATCGCGGACTGCGACCATGTACTTGCGGCGGCGGCGATGATAGGCGGCATCTCTTACTTTCACGAACAGGCGTATACGCTGCTTGCGGAAAACGAGCGCATCCTCGCCGCGACCTTCGACGCGGCGGTCTGGGCGCACCAGACGCGAAAACTGCAAAAAATCACCGTGTTAAGTTCCAGCATGGTGTACGAATGTGCGGCATCTTTCCCCAGCAGGGAAGGGGACGAGCGCCAATGCCCGCCGCCGCTCAGCACCTACGGGTTTCAAAAATTGGCTTCGGAATATTATTGTCAGGGGGCTTTTGAACAGTACGGCTTGCCTTACACAATTGTCCGTCCGTTTAATTGTGTCGGCATCGGTGAAAAACGGGCGCTCTGCGATAAGGAACTGTACTCCGGGAACGTCAAATTGGCAATGAGCCATGTCGTGCCGGATTTAATACAAAAAACATTGAAAGGCCAAGACCCGCTGCATATTCTTGGGGCGGGGAATCAGATTCGCCATTACACCTACGCGGGGGATTTGGCGCGGGGCATTCGATTATGTATTGAACACCCCAACGCGCTCAATCAGGACTTTAATCTTTCCACGCCCGACTCAACAAGCGTGCTGGAATTGGCGCAGATGATTTGGCGGAAAATAAACGCCGGTAAAGCGTTCCGGTATGCGTCCGACGAACCCTACAAATACGACGTGCAAAAAAGAGTGCCCTCCGTTCAAAAAGCAAAAGACCTGCTGGGATTTTCCGCGGACACCAAACTGGAGGCAATTCTGGACGAAGTTATTCCGTGGGTTGCGGAACAAGTGCGCTTGGGCGGCATTTGATCCCCCACCTTAAAGAAAACACTTTAAAGAAATACTATGATGAATATGGTGAATATTATTATACCGGTATATAACGAGGCGGAAAATATTCAAACCGCGATTGAGCGGATAGAAGCGGCCGTAACCATGCCCCATACCATCGCCGTCATTTATGACCGCGAAGACGACACAACGATTCCTGTCGTACAAAAATTATACCCAAACAGTAATCACATTCATCTGGTAAAAAACAAGTATGGAAGCGGGGCCTTGAACGCGATAAAAACCGGACTGGAAGAAGCGTCCGGCATATACGCGGTTGTTACCATGGCCGACTTATCCGACCCGCCGGAAGTAATCAACGCTATGTACGAAAAAGCGGAGGCGGAAGGCGCCGACATAGTCTGCGCGTCCCGGTACATGAAAGGCGGTTCGCAGATAGGCGGGCCGCTGATAAAAAGCCTTTTATCCCGTATTGCGGGGCTTACGCTGCATCATTTTGCGAAGCTCCCCGTCCATGACGCAACGAACAGTTTTAAGCTGTATCGCGTCTCTTTTCTAAAACAGCAAAGTATAGAAAGCGCCGGAGGCTTCGAGCTTGGACTTGAACTGGTGGTAAAAGCTTTTGTCCAGGGCCGCCGTATTGCGGAAACGCCTACAACATGGACGGACAGGACGGCGGGCAAATCAAACTTTCGATTTTTTCGCTGGTTAAAAAACTATATCCACTGGTACATATACGCTTTTACCGCGCCTCGCCGCGGATTGTTCAGTTATGTGCCGCGATTTATCTTCTATGCGTTAGCCGGCGGAGCCTGCGCGCTCGTCAACTGGTTTTTGTTTTATGTGCTGCATTATCTGGTTGATGTCCATTATTTAGCCGCGGCGCTGTGCGCGTTTATTGTTTCAGCTACGACAAATTACGCATTATGCACATTTATTTTTAAATCAAAAGGGCGGAAAAAATTAGTGGAATATATCCTTGTTTTGGGGGCAAGCGCCGTCGCGTTGTGCATTGATTTAGGCGTCATGTATATCATGATTGAACACTTCAATCTGCCGGCTATGCTCGCCAAAATACTTGGAACTATGTCCGCTTTTTTGTTTAATTACGGCTCGCGTCAATTTTTTATTTTTTCTTCCAAATGAAGCCCGGCGCGGCAAATTTTGCGCGCTTGCCTTGTTTGCTCACTTGCGGCGGGGAGGCTCATCTCATTTTCCTAAAATCAGAATTACCGGTACAAAATCTTTAATGCATCCAGGTATTTCAAATATTCGCTGTAAGCGGATTCGTAATCCTCAACGGATTTAGCGTCAGGCAGTACGGCGTTCCCTTCCACAACAATATGTTCATCGGCAATCGCTTCAATCGAAGCGGCCTTATTCAGCGTCTTTTCCAGCGTCCACAGCGCCTGAATCGCGCCCCCGAAAGCGGCGGCTTCCTCGCCGGACGGAACGCGGACGGGCAGATTCATCACGTTTGCGGCGATAAACTGCCACAGTTTGCTCTTGGCGCCGCCGCCTATCAGCCGTATTTCTTTTGCCTTAAAACCCAGTTTGTTAAAACTTTCCAGCCCTATCCGCATCCCGAATATTGATGCTTCAAGGCTCGCTCTGGCAAGATTTCCCCTGCTGAAATTGGCGGCCGTGATGCCGTTGACGCTCGCTCTGCCGTTGGGCAGGTTAGGCGTGCGCTCTCCGTTAAAGAACGGGAGCACCACAAGGCCGGCAGCGCCGATGTGGGCTTTGGCCGCCTCGCCGTCAAAAGTTTTTATGTCAAGCCCAAAAAGAGCGCGGAATTCCTCGCTCGCCACCGTACAGTTCATCGTGCATAAAAGCGGCAGCCATCCGCCGCTTGATGAGCAAAAAGCGGCAAGGCTGCCTTCCGGGTCTATTACCGGTATGCTCGAAAAGCCGAACAGAGTACCCGATGTGCCAAGGCTCATCGTAAAAAATCCGTCCCTAACCGCGCCGGTGCCGATGGCCCCCATCATGTTATCCCCGCCGCCGCTTGCCACAACAGCGCCCTTTGGCAGTCCGTAGCGGGCGGCGGCAGCGGCGGTCACTGTACCGGCGCTCTCGCCGGGCGCTAAAATCTTTGGCAGATAGTCCGGCACGGCTTTGTCTATCAACGCGCAGATTTTTTCCGACCAAACGCGCCTTCGTACGTCAAACAACGCTGTGCCGGAGGCGTCCCCGTACTCCGCCGTGTATTCTCCGGTCAGCAGGTAATTGATGTAATCATGCGGCAGAAGAATATGCCGCAGACGCGCAAATAGTTCCGGTTTGTGGTTTTTGAGCCATTGTACTTTGGGCGCGGTATAGCCCGGCCTCATCGGAAGTCCGGTTTCCGCTATAAGCGCCGCCTCGCCGCCCGCCGCCGCGGTAAGCTGCTCACATTCGGGAGCGGTTGATGTATCGCACCAGAGTTTTACGTTGTAAAGCGCGCCGCCTTCACTATCGAGCGGCACAAAACTATGCTGATGACCTGACACGCCTATCGCCGCCACGCTAGATTTTAAGTTTGGGTCTATTTTATCAAAGCACGCCTTCAACGCGGCTTGATACCATTCGGCTTTCTGCTCCCGCGTGCCGTCATTATCCGCAATCATATCGACAGGCGTTTGAGCGCGCGCAACGACTGTTTTTTTTTCGTAATCATATATGAGCGCCTTGCAGCTTTGTGTACCAAGGTCTATGCCGCATACTGTTTTCATCGCTTTCTCCTGTTTTTAAGGCATTTTCAATCAAAATTATAATCCCCCCCGCCCCTCTCCACAACCCCCGCCAGCGGGTTTACATGCGCTCCGCGCCGGCATACCGGAAGCAGCTTTTACTCCGTGCCTTCAGTTCCGAAAGAAGCGGTTGGCATACGCGACACACATCCTCACTCATCACTCCTCATTCCTCATTTATGAGCATACGCAACTGATAGGCAATCTTTGGTTTGATATTTGGTTTTTGGGCGCATTTTTTGCGGCAAAGCCGCAAAAAACCGGGCTTTCCGCTCCAATTCCTCGTCCCGCCTATGGCGGTACTGCGGGATTTCCACTTCAATCCCTTCCGCAGGACTCCTCACTCCTCATTCTTAATTGCTAATTGTGGCTTATTCCTTTTTACTTTTTCCTTGTAGCCTTACCCTAATTGCTAACTGCTACAGCGGCCAAAAATTTGGTTGACGGCCGGCCGGCGGCGGTGGTATCCTTAAAGCAAGGTATGGAGGCGTCCGTATTATGCTGGAAAAAGAGCAGGCTTATTTTGAAGACAATAAAGACGAGTTACGACAAAAATACGCCGGCAAGCGCTTAGTCATTTCCGGCTCGGAGATAAAGGGCGTCTACGACACGGACGGGGAGGCCTTTGCCGCGGCGACAAGAACGATGAAGCCGGGCGATTTTATGATCAAACTTGTTACCCGTACCGAAGAGGAATCTATCCAGCGGTATATGAACAGAGTATATGTCTAAACACGCCGCATTCAAGCATGAATATGACTGGCTGCCCCGCCAGTTACTGTCCGATATAAAGATTATATCTTTAGAAAATCCGTCAAAGTACGGGGTATATAGCGGCGTGTGGGATACAGGTGCCGATTGTGCTTATCAACTTAATCCTGCCTAATGGGATCCAAGTAAACGAGGTTCGCGCGGCAGTATCAAAAATAGAAGGCGCGGATATGCTTATCGGAATGAATCTCATTCAATTGGGAGATTTTTCGATAAGTAACTGGGACATAAAAACAGTTTTTACCTTTGCTATACCGCCGTTTCAAAACAGAACGGATTTATACGAAAAGGCTATCGCTGTTAGCAAGCGGAAAAAGTAAAAATATCCGTTTTAAGCGGCTCCTCATTGCTAATTGTTAATTGCTAATTCTTACCTTTTCCTTGTTACCTTACCCTAATTGCTAATTTCTAATTGTTAATTGCTAATTCCTCTTCCCTTTTACTTTTCCTTTTTACTTCTTTTGTGTGTGCTTGACAAGACGCCTTATAATGTTATATACTGTTCAAATGGGTACACAGTGCGCAGACCGCGCCGTTATGTTTGCGTTAAACATGATACGTCAAGCAGGGCATAACCGTGCTGTTTTTGCGGCTTCATCTTTAATTTGTAGTTACCCCCCCCCCCCCCTAGAATTAAGTTCTGGTACATGGCTCTATAACCCATATTTAGCGCGGCGGAATCGCCGTCTTAGCAATCGAACATTAACACTAAGCGTTAATCCTAAGCGTTCATTCACCGGCGAATATTATTCCCGTCTCTCAATAATTACTCAGGCAGAACTGCCTCCGCGCGAGCGGCTTCGGCCGCCGCGGACGCGGGGGAGGTGTGCCGTGACATAAGCTAACGTGAGTGGGCCGGGATGACGATAAGCGTCTTGTGAATGAGACATCTTGACACAAAAGAAAGCGGACTTTAGACCGCTTCTTTGATAGTTGCTTTTCAAGTTTTGAAAAGCAACGCGGACAAGAAAAATTTAATGCCAAGGAGCATAATATGGCAAAAAAGAGTTTAGCAGTATTTATAATCGCGGCGCTGGCCGCGAGTGGAATTTTCGCGCAGGAACAGGAGCAGCCCAAGGGGTTTAGCTTGAGCGCCGGCGCGGGCGCCCTAATCGGCGGTGATTTTGGCGGCGGCGTCAAAGCAACCGGGTCTGAATTTAAAACGCCTTACTTTGGCGGCGGCGGCTTTCTTTTCTTTGACGCGACTTACGCGGAACTGTCATTCGGTATTTTAGGCGGCGGCGGTAAGTGGGGTGGTGACGACACCGAGAATGCGACCATTACAAATCTGAACATCGGACTGTTGGGCAAATACCCGTTTGCAATCAATGAAAAACTATCCGTTTTCCCGTTGCTGGGCATTGATTATCAAATTACGGTTTCCGCAAAAATTGATGGGGAAGAGTATAAGCATGATGGAGACGACAGCCCCGGTGATTTCAGCGCATTGTGGTTCAAGCTTGGCGGCGGTCTGGATTACGACATAACCAGCAACCTTTACCTGCGCGGCGAACTCCTGTACGGATTAAGACTCGCGAACAAAGCGGAAAACGATATGAAGGACGGGATACCCGACGGCGCTGATCCAAAAACCCGGCTTGGGCACGGACTAAATGTAAAAATCGCGGTGGGGTACAAGTTTTAGAGAACGCAGCCGCGTTTTCCGGCTCCCGCCGTAAAAACATTCATTGAAAAACACGTGGAAGGACAGGGCTTTCAAAACCTAAAGTTTTGAAAGCCCTTTTTTGTTTGCAAAGCAAACTCCCAAGCTCAAAAGGAAAAGGGAAAAAGGAAGAAGTAAAAAGTTGACACATGAGGAATGAGCAATTAGCAGTGAGCAATGCTGGCCGGCGCGTATGCAAATCGCCGTTTTCGGACCGACGGCACGGAGTGAAGGCTGCTTTCGGTATGCCGGCGCGGAGCGCATTTAAACCCGCTGGCGGGCTGCCGCAAAAAATGCGCCCAAATTTCAAAAATCTTCGTATCCTGAAGGAAAAGGGAAAAAGGAAGAAGTAAAAAATTGACACATGAGGAATGAGCAGTGAGCAATGCTGTCGCCATTTTAGGACCGACGGCACGGAGTAAAGACTACTTTCGGTATGCTAACGCGGAGCGTATGTAAAACCCGCTGGCGGGTATGCCAAGCGCTATTTTCAAACCCTAAGGCGCGGAGTAAAGCCCTCTTTGGGTATGCTAATGCGGAGCGTATGTAAAACCCGCTGGCG
>JAISCO010000198.1 GCA_031265535.1 Spirochaetaceae bacterium
AGTCCGCAGGCAATCGCTTATGTCTTCAAAAAATGTGTCGTACATCGTATCAAGGATTTCTTCTTTGCTTCTGAAGTGATGGTACAACGCCGCCTTTGTTACTCCCAGCGAGGCAGACAGGGTGGAGAGGCTCATGGTATGATAGTAGTCATCGCCCCATACTTTGAATGCTGCTTGTACTATTTCTGTCCTTGTCATACCCACCCCCGCCAGCGGGTTTCTATGCGCTCCGCGCTAGCATACCGTGAGCGGCTTTTACTCCGTGCCTTTGGGTCCGCGAGTAGCGATTGCATACGCGGCTGACAGTCTTATCATTGCTCATTCCTCATTCCTCACTGCTCATTTATTGTGCGGGTTTACGAGAGCTCCGCGCCGGCATACCCAAAGCGGTCTTTACTCCGCCCGCCAGCGGGTTTACATGCCAGCCTGTGTCAAAAGTCATTGTCGCTTCCATATATAGCGTTATTTTCTTTATTGTACGGTTTAATAACGCTATATATAGCGGTGTCATTTCGATTTTTTGAGTTTTGACACAGCCTAATGCGCTCCGCACCGACATACCCAAAGCAGGCTTTACTCCGTGCCTTAGGGTCCGCGAATAGCGATTGCATACGCGGCTGCCAGTCTTATCATTCCTCATTCCTCACTGCTCATTTATTGTGCGGTTTTACATGCGCTCCGCGCCGGCATACCCAAAGCAGGCTTTAATCCGTGCCTTAGGGTCCGCGAATAGCGGTTGCATACGCGGCTGCTATCAGCGTTTAGTCCGTCCATTTGCCCACTGATTACGCAGATTACACTGATTTTTCTCACTCCTCACTCCTCATGTCACCTTTTCCTTCTTCCTTTTTACCTTTTCCTTCTTCTGTGTCTATAACCAACAAAGAGCCGGCAGGTTACCGACCATTCGTTAAGTTTGCCTGTCAGTGGGTTTCTTGTCAAGCCGGCGGACCCGCCGCAACAGCCCTTCTGACTTCTCTGTATCTATAACCAACAAAGAGCCGGCAGGTTACCGACCATTCGTTAAGTTTGCCTATCGGCGGGTTTCTTGTCAAGCCGGCGAGCCCGCCGGGATTGGGGTTCCCCATTTTTTCGTCTGACAGGCCCCGCGCTTTTGGACGTGCGCCTTAACAGACAGTCCGTCTTAAAAGTAAAATTGCACCCTTCCCCTTTCCTTCTCTTGACAATACCGCCTCAACTATTATAGGCTTTGGATATGCTATTGAAACCGGAAGCGTTATGCTTCACAAAAAAGAATCGGACGATGTTTGACACGGCGCCGGCAAGACCGGTGTCCGTGCCGTTGCGTCCGTTAATCCCCCCCCCCCCCCATGCTGTAAATTAGCGGGGTTACATTCCGGCGTTCTAAAAAAACAAGTTACAGGTAAGCCGTCCGCGAGGACAGGGGCGTTCTTTTTCCGTGCGGACGTGCGCATGAAAGGGGCCGACCGTGAATAAGCCGCTGGTCTCGATAACGCTGGCCGTTAAGAACGGCGCGGATACAATACGGGCGGCAATCGAATCGGTATTGGCGCAAACGTATACAAACTGGGAACTGATAGTTCGGGACAACTGTTCCACCGATGACACGATTTCTATCGTCAAATCGTTTACCGATCCCCGGATACGCCTGTACATAAACGAATATGACAAAGGCGCGTATATCAACAGCAGTTCACTCGCGCGCATGGCCTCCGGCGAGTACCTGAAAAGCATTGACGACGACAGCATCCTTTACCCCGAATGTCTTGAAAAACAGGTTCAAATACTGTCCACGCGGAGCGACATAGTCTTTGTTACGAGCGATACGGAATACATAACGCCAAGCGGAAAAAAAATAAGCGCCTGCGTGCCGTTCAACAAAGAAGTTGTAACGCGGGACGAGTACATTAAGTTCACGCTGCTGACAGGACGCGGCAGCATACAGGAAGGCTGTCAGAGTCTTTGGCGGACGGCCGCACATTTTGAAGCCGTCGAAAAGTTTTTTTCGCTGGGACTTGCGGACGGATTGGTAAATATATATTCGTCATATTTTTATAAACCGGCGCTGTGGCTGACCAAAGGCGATATGTATGTCATACACGAAACGCTTTCGTCCGGCAGAATAGAATCCAACTCCAATTCGTTACAGTTCAATCAGGTAAAATTGCAGGGCGCGTGGATCAGGCTGCTGCAAAAAGAAGGCTACCATATTTCACTTCTGTTATATATCACCGCTAAAATAATGATTTTTGTAAGATCCGCAGCGCGACGGATTGTTTTTTCCATTGCCGGACGGACAAGGAGTAAAAAATGAATAATCAAAATGACAAAATAGGTCCGTCGTTCTGCAAAAACCGCGTTATTCTGGGCGAGCGTCTGCCGCTGGATACGCCGTTTTCTGTGAATATCAGCATAAGCGAACGATGCAACTTTAAGTGTAATTATTGTTTCAGATCGACAGAACCCTCCGAGCTTTGGGCATATACGCGGAGCGGGCATATCATGTCTATAGACACTTTTGAACTGGTTGCAAAACAGCTTGCGGAGTTTCCGTCTCAAATCAAGCGCATCGCCCTTTCCGGGCACGGCGAGCCGCTCTGCAATCCGCTGCTGCCCCTTATGGTAAAACGCTTAAAGGAATTGGGCTTAACCGCAACGATTGACATTCACACGAATGTGTCCCTGTTGACGCCGGAATTATCCCGGGCGCTCTCGGAATCGCGCATAGACAGGATAATCGTTTCTCTGCAAGGTTTGAACGCGCAAGCCTACAAAAAAATATGCGGCGCAACTATCGATTTTGATAAATTTTATAAAAACCTAAAAATACTGTACGAACAGAAAACCGAAAAGACAACGGTACATATAAAAATTGTTGACACGGCATTGTCATCCGCCGGTGAAGAATATGAATTTTACAAACTTTTTTCGCCGGTTGCAGATCATGTATTCGTCGAAAAGGTTGTGCCGCTGTGGAAGGCGCTTAAGTTTGAACAAACTGATAACAACAACAAATACGGCCTGTCATTTGGTTATATAAATTATTGTCCGCTGGTATTTTACACGTTAATGATTACTCCCGGCGGCGGCATCTATCCGTGTTTGGAGCTTCCGCCGCCGTTTTCGCTGGGCAATGTTAATGAAACGACTCTGCTGGAAGCGTGGCGGAGTCCGGCCCGTGTTTTGTTTCTTAAACAGCAGTTGCAAAACAGGCGCAGGGAACATCCGGTTTGCGGCGAATGTTTTATTCCGCAGAATACCATAATGGCTCGTGAAGACATAATCGATCCATACAGGGATGTTATATTAGAAAGGATGAAATAGATGAACGATTTTGAAAACCGGGTTAATTACGCATGGCCGGTAACGGCGGTACTTTCCGGTATGTACCAGCATTTTTTGTCGGAAGTGAAGGCGCATGACGGCGATTTAAGGGACAGGCGGCTGGTTATTTTTGGGGCGGGAATAAGGGGCTGTACGCTGCTGTTGATACTGGAAGAGTACGGTTTTACAAATATTGTATTTTGCGATAACAATCCTGAAAAGCAAAAAGGCCGCATCAATAAGTATCCGATTCTTTCTTTCGAGGAGGCGTTGGGGTTCGGCGGAGAGCAGGTATTTTTACTGCCGATAGAAAACGGCGGCGCGATTAGGGAACAGATGCTTAACGCCGGATTGCGCGAAGATAAAGATTTTTTCTATTGGGATTTTCAGGTTTATGATGAATATATCGAAGAGTTTAAACGGCCTGTAAAAGACCACACATTGATTGTGGGGGATTGCGCGTTTTCGCATATAGCCTTAAAAGACAATAACAAAGTTTCGTTAGGCGACATGATAAAGAACTATCTGGGCGATGAAAACTGCAAAGTTTTAAGTATGCACGGCATGGGACAGCGGGCCTATTACAATATTACAAAAACATTACTAAACAAAGGCGAATATCCAAAATTATTCGTTTTAGAAGTTGTATCAGAAGTGCTGACATCAAAATCACATATAATGCCGCGCACTCAACATAGCGGGTTATTCAGCAAACTTCTATCTGTCATTTCGAATCCATCATCTGAATTAGCTGAGTATGAACTGCTGACAAAAGAACGCTTTGAACGATTTCAAGTCGAGTTATATACTCATTATTCTGAAACAGATAATGATAATGTCGCTAAATTATACATGAAAATGAATTATATGTTTACATTAAGCGAG